>NZ_JBFUDZ010000011.1:0-136302 GCF_056404455.1 Mesorhizobium sp. P2_D1 | reverse complement strand
GCCGCTGGCCGATGGCGTCGGCGACCGCGCCGCCCACGCCGGTGTCGATTTCATCGAAAACCAGCGTCGGCGCCGAGCCACGGTCGGCCAGCGCCACCTTCAGCGCCAACAGGAAGCGCGACAGCTCACCGCCGGAAGCGACCTTCATCATCGGCCCGGGCCGTGTGCCTGGATTGGTGCGCACCCAGAATTCGATCTGGTCGATGCCTTCTTCCATGCGGCCCTCGGCCTCGCTCTTCATCTCGACGATGAAGGCGGCGCGTTCGAGCTTTAGAGCCGGCAACTCGGCCATGACCGCCTTGGTCAGGCCGACTGCTGCCGCATGACGCAGCGAGGACAGCTGTGCGGCGGCTATGTCATAGGTCTCGCGCGCCGCGGCAGCCTGCTTTTCCAGCCCGTGCAAGCGTTCCTCGCCGGCATCGAGATCGGCGAGATCGGCCGACATCGTGTCGCGCAATTGCGCCAGGTCGTCGACGGCGACAGTGTGCTTGCGCGAAGCGGCGCGCAGCGAAAACAACCGCTCCTCCGCCTTCTCCAGCCGCTGTGGATCATATTCGGTGGCGCGCAGTGCGGCCTCGACGCCCGATTGCGCGGCGTCGAGCGACAGCATTGCCTCGTCGAGCGACTTGACCACGTCGTCGAGCAGGCCCGGCGCTTCCGTCACCTTGCGCTGCAGCCGCCTGAGCAGGCTCGCCAGTTGCGGCAAGGGCGAGGACGGACCGGACAGCACATCTTGCGCGTCATGGATTTCGGAAGCGATCTTCTCCGCCCGCATCATGGATGCGCGCAGCTCAGCGAGATCGGTCTCCTCGCCCGGCTGCGGATCGAGCTTCGTCAGTTCCGCCACCGCCGCACGCAGATAGTCGGCCTCGCGCGCGGCCGCCGCCACCTTGGCGCTGTGACGCGACAGCTCCTGCTCGCAGGCGCGCCAGTGCCGCCACGCCTCGCCGGTCGAGCGGACAGCGCCGAGATGGCCGCCGAAAGCGTCAAGCACATCGCGGTGTGCGCCGGGATCGACCAGAGCGCGTTCGTCGTGCTGGCCGTGGATCTCGACCAGCGCGCGGCCGACATCGCGCATCAGCGTGACGCTCGAAGGCTGGTCGTTGACGAAGACGCGGGTGCGGCCATCCGCCGTCTGGAGGCGGCGCAGGATGATGTCGCCGTCATCGTCGATGGCGTTCTCGGCAAGCAGTGTGCGGGCTGGATGGTTGCGCGGCACGTCGAAGACGGCGATCACCTGGCCCTGCGCCGCGCCATGGCGCACAAGCGACGCGTCGCCGCGCGCGCCGAGCGCCAGCGACAGGGCATCGAGCAGGATGGATTTGCCGGCGCCGGTTTCGCCGGTCAGCACGGAAAGACCCGGCTGGAAGTCGATATCCAGCTTCTCGATCAGGACGATATCGCGGATCGACAGTCTGGAAAGCATCAGAACCCGGACCTATTGCATGTCGCCCAAAAGTGGACCCGGTTTTGGGATAACGACATGCACAAAGACAAAAGACCTAAAGCGCGATGCGCTTTAGAGTTGCACGCGACCATCTGGAGTCGCAGCGCCGCACTATCTTTTTGTTTGGGCACCGGATCAATCCGAAAAAGCGTTGCGTACGCTTCGGTCCAATGCTCCGGGGTCAGGCGCCGCCGGTGATCATCTTCCCGGCCTTGGATATCCACGAGCCGGCATTTTCGCGCGGCGCAAGCCCGTTGCTCTGCAGCAGCTTGTAGGAATCCTTGTACCACGAACTGTCGGGGTAGTTGGTGCCGAGCACCGCAGCGGCGGTCTGTGCCTCCGAGGTCAGCCCCATCGCGTAGTAGCTTTCGGTCAGGCGGGCGAGCGCCTCCTCGACATGCCGTGTGTTGGAATAGTTCTCCACCACGGTGCGGAAGCGCTTGACGGCGGCGATGTATTCGCGGCGCTCGAGATAGTAGCGGCCGATCTGCATTTCCTTGCCGGCCAGCTGGTCGTTGGCGAAGCGCATCTTTTCCTTGGCGTCATCGACATATTCCGATGTCGGCCAGCGCGTCACCAGGTCCTGCATCGTCTGAAGGGTCTGGCGCGCTTCCTTCTGGTCTTGCGTCACGTCCTTGATCTGGCGGTAGTAGCTCAAGCCGATGATGTACTGCGCGTAGGCGGCGTCATCAGTCGAAGGATAGAGCGTGAGGTAGCGTTTGGCCGAGCCGATCGCCTCGTCGTAGTTGCCCTGGCGATAGTCGGCGAAAGCGCCCATCACCATCGATTTGCGGGCGAATTCCGAATAAGGATGCTGGCGGTCGACGGCATCGAATTTGCGGCTCGCCTCTTGCAGGCGCCCGGCATTCAGATTGGCAAGACCTTGATTGTAGAGAACATCGGCCGGCTCGGTCTGGTCGACATAGGTCGACAGGTCGATATCTTTCTCCGACGACATGCAGGCCGACAGGAAGAGCGATGGAACAACCACCGAAAGCGCCAGGAAAACAGCCCGCTGCGGCGCTTTCGATTGACCAACTCGCTTGAAGAACATGATTGGATCCGCCCTTTCGGCGTTATTTCAATGCGTGTTGCATGCCGTGGTCCCAAACTTGATCCCCACTTTTGAGCGACATGCCCTAATCGACGGCAGCAGCCATAAACCATAACCGCCTTGCCCGGCAACGCTATCGCCGGCCAATCGCACATTTTTGTGGCAGCCGGACGCTGCTTGAAAATCAGTGCAATTTCACCAACAGGTGTTGCATTCGTGCAACACCTCTATCTGCCAGGATCCGAAAAAAGTTAAGTAAATCAGATCATCCAAGGCGCGTAGAGCGGCGCATTGACGGCATTCATCTCGGCGCTGCGGCCGCGCTCGCGCCGTGTCGTCTCGACGATCTCGAATGCCGTGCGATCCGACAGCAGGCGGCGCAGCGCGGCGGCGTTCATCCTGTGGCCGCCGCGATAGGAGCGGAAGCAGCCGATGAAACGGGCGCCGGCCAGCGCCAGGTCGCCCATGGCGTCAAGCGTCTTGTGGCGGACGAATTCGTTGGGATAGCGCAGGCCGCCCATGTTGATGACGCGGTTGTCGTCACCGATCACCAGCGAATTCTCCAGCGAGGAGCCGAGCGCATAGCCGGCGGCCCACAGCCGCTCGACATCCTTCATGAAGCCGAAGGTGCGGGCGCGCGCGAGGTCGCGGCGGAAAATATCGGCGTTGAGGTCGGACGCGAACAACTGCCGGCCGATTGCCGGGCTTTCGAAGTCGATCTCGATCTCGAAACGGGTGCCGTCGTAAGGCTTGAACTCCGCCCACGAGGCGCCGTTCTCGATGCGAACCGGCTTGATGACCCTGATATAACGGCGCTTGACCGACAGCGTCTCGACGCCGGCCTGGTCGATGGCTTCGACGAACGCCATGGCGCTGCCGTCGAAGATGGGAACCTCGGACCCGTCGATCTCGATGGCGACATTGTCGATGCCGAGCCCGAACAGCGCCGCCATGATGTGCTCTACCGTGGCGATGTGCTCGCCAGCGGGATCACCAAGCATGGTGCACAGGTCTGTGGCGCCGACTTCGGAAACCAGGGCGCGAACCTCGCGGCCCTGCACTGCGCCGTTGAAAAGCTGGAACACGATGCCGGTATCGGCATCTGCCGGCACGAAGCTGATGGAAACTTCCTTGCCGCTGTGGACGCCGGTGCCGGTAAGCGACGCGCGCGTCTTCACTGTCGTCTGATAGTCGTGCAAGACAATCCCCATAAGCCCGTAATGCCTAAGGTCCGCTTCTCCAGCCCGAGGGCGCGGCTCTTGTTGAAATCGGCAGGCAGGGCGACTTCCCCCGAAATCCTGACAAACCGACTATGGTGGCCGGAAGATAATGTCGCGGGTGGGAGACTCCAAATCACGGTTTCTTACTCTTTGTAACCGCGAGCCGGATCCAGTTGAGCTTGATAAGCCATTGAAATCTCATGATTTTAAACGTTAACAGGCAAGCAATCTCTTGCTTGCCTGTTAACAATTCTTAAAGCCCGCTTACCGATCAGTTGGCCTGGCGGCGCAGGAACGCCGGAATCTCCAGCTGATCATCGTCCTGAGTCGCCCTCACCTGCGGCGTCAGGCGGCCCTGCTCGTCGAGCTGACCGCGGCGCGGTGCGTAGAGCTGCGCATCCTGGCTGGCAAGACGGCGCACCTCAGGCGCTGCCTGGCGCAGCTTGGGTTCGCGCGGCTGCGCCGGCTGCAGCCGTGCAGGCTCTTCCTCGCGACGGGTCAGGCCGTTGGTCAGGCGCTTCAGCAGGCCCATCGGTCCGCTGCTGTTCTCGTGGTCGGCCGGGCGGTTCTTGGCATCCACCTCGGCCTTGACGACCGGCGGAAAGTCCTCGACGCGCGGCATCCGCTGCGGCGCCATCGCAACCGGTTGAGGCGCTTCACGCAGCATTTCGCGCGGCTGCGGGGCCGGCTGTGCCACGGGCTGCGGCATCGGCTGTGCTGGCGGTGCCTGGAAGATCTTGCTCTGCGGGCGGAAATCCTCCGCATGGGCAACGGGAGCCGGACGAGCCTGCGCCATAGCGGCTGCATTTGCTTCCGCCAACTGGATGGCTTCGGCGACCGGGTCGACGGCGCGCGGTTCGTGAGCTGCCTGCTGGACCGGCGCGGGGCGGCTTTCCACAGCGGCAACGGCCGGGCGGCTGACCGGCTTCTGCGGAGCGGTGCGGATCGAGATCGGCGCTGCGGCGATTTCCGCCGCCGACTTGTCGATGCCGGTGGCAACCACCGAGACACGGATGACGCCTTCGAGTTCTTCGTCGAAGGTGGCACCGAGGATGATGTTGGCATCCTGGTCGACTTCCTCGCGGATGCGGGTCGCCGCTTCGTCGACCTCGAACAGGGTCAGGTCGCGGCCGCCGGTGATCGAGATCAGCAGGCCCTTGGCGCCCTTCATCGAGGTCTCGTCGAGCAGCGGGTTGGCAATGGCAGCCTCGGCTGCGGCCATCGCACGGCCCTCGCCCGAAGCCTCGCCGGTGCCCATCATAGCCTTGCCCATCTCGCGCATGACCGAACGCACGTCGGCGAAGTCGAGGTTGATCAGGCCTTCCTTGACCATCAGGTCGGTGATGCAGGCAACACCGGAATAGAGCACCTGGTCGGCCATGGCGAAGGCGTCGGCGAAGGTCGTCTTGTCGTTGGCCAGCCGGAACAGGTTCTGGTTGGGGATGACGATCAGCGTATCGACGCATTTCTGCAGCTCTTCGATGCCAAAATCCGCGGTCTTCATGCGGCGCTGGCCTTCGAAATGGAACGGCTTGGTGACGACGCCGACGGTGAGGATGCCCTTTTCGCGTGCGGCACGCGCCACGACTGGAGCCGCACCCGTGCCGGTGCCGCCGCCCATGCCCGCGGTGACGAAGCACATATGGGTGTTGGACAGATGATCGATGATCTCGTCGATGCATTCCTCCGCCGCCGCGCGGCCGACTTCCGGCTGCGATCCGGCGCCAAGGCCTTCGGTGACATGCGCGCCGAGCTGGATCAGCCGATCGGCCTTCGACATGGTCAGCGCCTGAGCGTCGGTGTTGGCCACCACGAACTCGACACCGCGCAGACCGGCGGTGATCATGTTGTTGACGGCATTGCCGCCGCCGCCGCCGACACCGAACACGGTGATCCGCGGCTTAAGCTCGGTGATGTCCGGCTTCTGCAGATTGATCGTCATTGTCTCCGTCCTTTGCCTTTCACGCCGCTTCGCCGCCGCGGCCGCCTATGGGGCTGTCCCCGTCAATTAGAAACTGTCTCTCAACCACTGACTCATGCGATGCAGTTTTCCACCCGTTCCAGTCATTCTGAGACCGGAAATTCCTTTCGCCGGATGGCTCTCGAAGCTCGCCATCTGCGGATAGATCAGAAGCCCCACCGCAGCCGAGAAGGCCGGTCCCTTTGCCGCTTCCGGCAGGCCGGCCACACCGAGCGGGCGGCCGATGCGCACATTGCGTCCGAGGATCCGGCGCGCCGCCTCCGGCAGGCCGGCAAGCTGGCTGGCGCCGCCGGTCAAGACAACGCGCTTGCCCACTGCATTGCCGTAGCCGGACTTGTTCAGCCGGTCGCGCAGCAGTTCGAGCGTCTCGTCGATGCGGGCGCGCACGATGCGCGTCATCACCGAGCGCGGGATCTGCAACGGCACGTCGCCGTCGTCGCCGATCGGCTGGATCGAGACCAGGTCGCGGTCGTCGGCGCTGCCCGGCAATGCCGAGCCATGCATCACCTTCAGCCGCTCGGCGGCGTCGAGCGAGGTCGACAGGCCCTTGGCCATGTCCAGCGTGACATGGTTGCCGCCGATGGCGATGGCGTCGCCATGAACGAACTTGCCTTCCGAAAACACCGATATCGTCGTCGTGCCGCCGCCCATGTCGATGCAGGCGGCCCCCATTTCCAGCTCGTCGTCGACCAGGGCGGCCAGCCCGCTGGCATAGGGCGTCGCCACCATACGCTCGACCGACAGGTGCGACCGGTTGATGGAAAGCTCCAGGTTGCGCATCGGCGCGGCGTCGCCGGTCAAGACATGCATGTCGACGCCAAGTGCGTCGCCGACCATGCCGCGCGGATCGCGCACGCCGCGCTCGGCATCGAGCGAAAAGCCGACAGGGAGCGAATGGATCACCTCACGCTCGGCCTTCAGTGCCTGCTTGGCGCCGGCGCCGAGAACGCGCTTGATATCGGCCTCGTCGGCCTCGTGGCCGCCAAGGTTGATGGTGGCCGAGAAGGCTTCGCTCTTCAGCCGGCCGGCGGTCATGTTGACGATCAGCGAATCGACCGTCAGCCCAGCCATGCGCTCGGCCGCATCGACGGAAAGACGAATGGCATGCTCGGCGCGATCGAGGTCGACGACGACTCCCGACTTCACGCCTTGCGACTTCTGATGGCCGATGCCGATCACCTGGATCCGGTGCGAGCGGCCGCGCAACAGCTTGCCGTCTTCGCTCGGCTTCAGCTTGGCCACCATGCAGCAGACCTTGCTCGAACCGACATCCAGCACCGTCAGGGTGCCGGACCGGCGCGACGCGGCGTCGCCATGACCGCCAAGCCAGCTCATATTTTCGTCTCCGGCTTGCGCTTCAGGCTTTTGGGTTTTTCGTTGAGGGCGGCTTCGCGCTGCGTCGCCGCCTCGGGCGTCAACTGCACGACCAGCCTGTCCGTCAGGCGCATGTCGACGGCGGCGATATCGCGCGACAACAGCCCCTTGTCCTGGTCCATCTTGACGAGTTCGGCGATCGCCTGATCCTCGCCATCCTCGGGAAGCTTGACGGTGATGCCGTTGTCCAGCTTGAGGTCCCAGCGCCGCTCGCCAACGCGGACATAGCCTTTGATTCGGCTCGCGAGTTCAGGATATTTTTCGACCTTGACCAGGAAGTCCGGCGCCTTGGCCGGCGCACCGACGCCGATCAGCAAAGGCAGAAGCACCTGCTTGCCGCCGGAGAACGGCGCAATCACGGCGCCATTCTTCTCGATAACAGAGAGCTCATCGCCCTGCTGCCAGAGCGCGAAGGGCTCGCGCTCTTCGACGCGCACTTCCAGCGTGTGCGGATAGACCTTGCGCACCGCGGCGACCTCGATCCAGGGCAAGGTAGCAATGCGCTCCCGCGCGGCCTCGGCATCGAAACCGATCAGCGAGGTCCAGCCGTCGAGCTCGAGCCTGTCGAGAATGTCGATCTCGGAGGTCTGGCGATTGCCGACCACCTTGACCTGATCGACGGCAAAGCCGGTCCGGGCAGTGATGCTTTGCACGATGCCGTCGACATGGCCGCCGAGATAGGCGCCATAGGCACTGCTCGAGACAAGCAGCACGGCAGACATCATGGCCGCGGAGAAGCGCGGCGCCTGGAATTCACCCACGCCCAGTCGCGCAAGAACGCGCACCGGGCGGCGAAGCACACGCGGCAGCACGAAATGGCCTGATGACAACGGCAGGCCGAACAGCGCCGGCCCGGCCGCGCCCTTCCCCTTGCCTTGTCCCCATTTCAACGCAGACACGAAGCGTCCTCCACCATCCAACTCAACAAATCGCCAAACGAATGCCCGGCCTGGGCGGCGATTTCAGGCACCAAGGACGTCGGCGTCATACCCGGCTGGGTGTTGACCTCGAGCCAGACAACCTCGCCGTTTTCGGAATGCCGATCGTCATAACGGAAGTCCGACCGGGAAACGCCCCGACAGCCGATCGCTTGATGAGCCTTGAGCGCCAGTGTTTGTATTTTTTGGTAAATATTCGGTGAAACTTTTGCGGGGCATTCGTGCTTTGATCCCCCCGCGACATATTTTGAATCATAGTCGTAGAAGGAATGGCCGGTCGGGATGATCTCGCAGACCCCCAGAGCGACATCGCCCATTACGGCGCAGGTCAGCTCGCGGCCATGGATGTAGCGTTCGACCATGACGGTATCGCCATACCTCCATTCGGACGAGCCTATGACCTGCGGCGGATGCGACTGCCCCTCATGCACGATGACGACGCCGAAGCTTGACCCCTCATTGACGGGCTTGACCACATAGGGCGGCTTCATCGGGTGCTTGTTCTGGATGGCGAAGCGGCTGGCGACCTTCGATTCGGCGACAGGGACACCGACCGATTTGGCAACCCGCTTGGCCTGCTCCTTGTTCATGGCCAGCGCCGACGCGAGCACGCCGGAATGCGTATAGGGGACACCGAGATATTCGAGGATACCTTGGATGGTACCATCCTCGCCAAACGGACCATGCAGCGCATTGAACGCGACATCCGGCCGGAGTTCGGCAAGCACCGAGCCGACATCGCGCCCGACATCGACGCGCGTGACCTGGTAGCCTTCCTTCTCGAGCTCATCGGCACAAGCCTTTCCCGAGGACAGGGACACGGGCCGCTCGGACGAGAAACCTCCCAGCAGGACGGCCACATGCTTGCTTTTCATTCCCCCGTCATCCCCTCTCACCGCGGACCAAAAACCAAGATTTCCGCAACATTGAGTCCGAGTCTCCCGGCAGGTTGCCCCCCCAGACGGAAAACGCTGAACGCGTCGAACGACTCAAATCAGGAAACGCTTTGGAGCAGAGAATCAGAGAGTTGATTCACTGGCAAGTACTTACGATTCCGAGAGATTCACTTTCTGAGAAAATGGATACGAAAACCGCGCCGTTGAGTCTTTGCGGCAACGGTCGCGAGCCATTTTCGGCCCCATTGAAGTTCATGCATCACGTGAACTTCAACACCCGCTATAGAAGTTGCCCGAGAAACTCCTGCACGGCATGCCCCGGCCGGAAATTGCCGATGCGCTTGATTTCCCATTGCAGCCGGATGCCCGAATTTTCCAGCACCCGCGTTCGCACCGTCTCGCCGAGATATTCGAGGTCGTAGCCGGTCGCGGTTCCTGTGTTGATCATGAAGTTGCAATGCAGCGGCGACATCTGCGCACCGCCGATCATCAGGCCGCGGCAGCCCGCCTTGTCGATCTCCTTCCAGGCTGACGTGCCTTCGGGATTCTTGAAGGTCGAGCCGCCGGTCTTTTCGCGGATCGGCTGCACGGTCTCGCGATGGTTCTGCACCGCGTCCATCGCCGCCTTGATCGCGGTCTTGTCCTCGGCAAACCCCTCGAACAAAGCCGAGGTGAAGATCAGCCCGGAAGGTGCCGCCGAATGGCGGTAGGCGTAGCCCATGTCGGCATTACTAAGCGTTTGCACATTGCCCTTGCGGTCGAGCGCACGCACCTCGACGACGCGTTCGCACGTCTCGACGCTGTTGGCGCCGGCGTTCATCCGCAGCGCGCCGCCGATGGCGCCCGGAATGCCGTGATAGAAATGAAAGCCGCCAATGCCGGCTTCGAGCGCCACAGCGGCAACGCGCTTGTCGGGCGTGGCCGCGCCCGCCTTGATCGTGGTCGGCGAAACAATTTCCGCCTCACCAAACCCTTTAGCCGAAAGCCGGATGACAAAACCCGGAATGCCGCCGTCACGAACCAGAAGGTTCGAGCCGACGCCGACGACGGTCAGCGGTATTTCCTCGGGAACGGCTTTGAGGAAGGCGGCCAGGTCCTCCTCGTCGGCCGGCTGGAACAGCACTTCGGCCAGCCCCCCGGCGCGAAACCAGGTGATCTTGTCCATCTCGGCATTCGGCGTGAGGCGGCCACGCAGGCCGGCAAGCCGGTCGCCAAGTCTGTCGATCAGGGCCTGGCCATACATCATGAGACCGTCCCGCCAAGCTCCTTGGGCAACGCATAAGCCCATTGGGTGATGTTTCCGGCGCCGAGGAAGACGACGAAGTCGCCGGGCTTGGCCAGATCGCGGATGATCGGCGCGATTGCTGCCGGACCTTCGATGTAGCGTGCGTCGCGATGGCCGCCGGCGCGGATGCGCGACACCAGCGCATCCGAGGTCACGCCTTCGATCGGTTCTTCACCGGCCGCGTAGACCGGCGCCACCATCACCGTGTCGGCGTCGTTGAAACAGGTGGAAAACTCGTTGAACAGGTCGTGCAGCCGGGTGAAGCGATGCGGCTGGGCAATGGCGATGACGCGGCCCTTAGTGGCGCTGCGCGCCGCCTTCAGCACAGCCGAGATCTCGACCGGATGATGGCCGTAATCGTCGAACACATCGACGCCGTTCCATGAACCGGTATGGGTGAAGCGGCGTTTGACGCCGGCGAAGGACGACAGGCCCTTCTTGATCGCCTCGGCGGACAGGCCAAGTTCATGCGCGACAGCGATCGCCGCCGTCGCGTTGGAGACGTTGTGGCGACCGGGCATCGGTAGGCGCAGGCCGGCGATCGTCGTCTGGCCACCGCTCTTGCGGTTGCGGATCACCACGTCGAATTCCGAAATGGCACCCGCCATGCGGTGGTTGGTGAAGCGCACATCGGCCTGCGCGTTCTCGCCATAGGTGATGACGCGGCGGTCCTCGATGCGGCCGACCAGGGCCTGCACTTCCGGGTGATCGGTGCACATCACGCCGAAGCCGTAGAATGGCACGTTCTCGACGAACTGGCGGAACGCCTCGCGCACCTTGTCGAAGCTGCCATAGTGGTCGAGATGCTCGGGATCGATGTTGGTGACGACGGCAATCTCGGCCGGCAGCTTGAGGAAGGTGCCGTCGCTCTCATCGGCCTCGACCACCATCCATTCGCCATCGCCCATGCGCGCATTGGTGCCATAGGCATTGATGATGCCGCCATTGATGACCGTCGGATCGAGCCCACCGGCTTCGAGCAAGGTCGCCACCATCGAGGTCGTCGTCGTCTTGCCATGCGTGCCGCCAATCGCCACCGCCTGGCGAAAACGCATCAGCTCGGCCAGCATCTCGGCGCGGCGCACGATCGGCAGCAGCTTCTCGCGTGCGGCCTTCAGTTCGGGGTTTGTTTTCTTGATCGCCGTCGAGACGACGACAACCTCGGCATCGCCGAGATTTTCGGCCTGGTGGCCGACGAAGCATTCGATGCCCTTGTCGCGCAGCCGCTGCACATTGGCGCTGTCGGCCTGGTCGGACCCCTGCACCTTGTAGCCGAGATTGTGCAGCACTTCGGCGATGCCGCTCATGCCGATGCCGCCAATACCGATGAAATGCACAAGGCCGATGGTCTGCGGCATCTTCATGCGTGCGTCCCCTTCCTGAAGTCCGAAACGGTTTTTTGGGACGCAATAGCCTCTGTGAGATCGGCGAGCAACCGTGCCGCGTCGGGCCGGCCGGCCGATTTCGCTCCCGCCGCCATGGCCGCCAGCCGCTCGGGGCTGTCCATCAGCCCGCCGATGAGGGCCGCGATGCGCTCGGGCGAAAGCGAGGATTGCGGATGCACTTCGCCACCGCCGGCGGCGGCAAGGGCCGCCGCGTTCGCCGCCTGGTCGTGGTCGAGCGCATAGGGATATGGCACCAGCAGTGCCGGCCGGCCGATGACGGCGATTTCCGAAACGGTCGAGGCGCCGGAGCGCGACACCACCAGATGCGCCGCCGCTATGCGTTGCGCCATGTCGGTGAAGAAGGGCGAGACTTCGGCGGCGACGCCAAGTGCGGCATAGGCCGCCTTCACCCGCGCCACGTCATCGGCGCGCGCCTGCTGCGTGATCATCAACCGCTTGCGCTGCGCATCGGAAAGCAGCGCGACGGCCGCCGGCACTGCGTCCGAAAAGAACTGCGCACCCTGGCTGCCACCGAACACCAACAGCCTGAACGGCTGCTCCCCGGTCGATGCCGCATAAGGCGTCTTGGCCGCTTCCAGCACGGGAGGCCGGACCGGATTGCCTGTCGTCACCGTCTTGGCGCCGGCCGCACTGGCGTCCTGTGGCAGGAAGCCGCCGGCGATGGCGTCGACACGCCCGGCCAGCGCCCGGTTGGCGCGCCCCATCACTGCGTTCTGCTCATGGATCAGCGTCGGCACCTTGCGCCGTGTCGCCGCATAGAGCGGCGGCAAGGTCGGGTAGCCGCCAAAGCCGACCACCGCATCCGGCTTGATCCTGGCGATGACCGCGGAGGCCTGGCGCACGCCGCGCCAGATTTTCCAGAAGGCACCAAGCAGGGCGATGGGATTCTTCGAGCCCATTGTCGCCGACTGGATCGGATGGATAGCGGCCGCGGGGAAATGGGCCGCGAACCGCTCGGCGCGGTCGTCGGTGGCCAGATGCACCGTCCAGCCGCGCTCGTTCAGCTCATGCGCCAGCGCCTCGGCCGGAAACAGATGCCCGCCGGTTCCACCTGCCGCGAGAAGGATGACGCCTCTCGCCATATCACTCCGCCGGCAAGGCGCGTTGCGGCAGGGCAAAGCCCATCTGCTTGCGCTTTTCGGGCCGCTTGCGCGTCAGCGCCAGCACCATGCCCATCGAGATGGCGATGGCGATCTGAGAGGAGCCGCCATAGGAGATGAAAGGCAGCGTCATGCCCTTGGCCGGCACCAGCTGCAGGTTGACGCACATGTTGATGACGGCCTGCAGGCCGAACACCGTAACCAACCCGCCGACCGCATAGCGGGTGAAGTCGTCATGTTCCTTCAGCGCCGTGTTGAGGCCGCGCAGCACGATGAAGGCGAAGATCGACATGATGAAGAAGCACATGATCAACCCGAATTCCTCGCCGGCGACCGAAAAGACGAAGTCGGCATGGCTGTCCGGGATGACCCGCTTGACGGTGCCCTCGCCCGGCCCGACGCCGAACCAGCCGCCATTGATCAGCGCCTCGCGGCCCATGTCGACCTGGAACGTGTCGCCTTCGCCAGTGAGGAACTTGTCGATTCGCAAGGCGACGTGCGGAAACACCGAATAGGCGGCAAATACGCCACCGACGCCCGCACCACCTAGCGCGATGATCCACAGCCATGGCAGCCCGGCCATGAAGAACATCACACCCCAGGTGCCGGTCACCAGCATCGTTTGGCCGAGATCCGGCTGCGCCACCAGCAGCGAGACGACCAGCGCCAGCAGCAGCATGGCAAACAGATTGCCCGGGATGTCGGGCTGGCGCTTGTGCTCGGCAAACAGCCAGGCGCACATGATGACGAAGGCGGGCTTGAGGAATTCCGACGGCTGGATCGACAGGCCGGCCAGCGACACCCAGCGGCGCGCGCCCTTCACCTCGACGCCGATGTAGAGCACCGCCACCATCAGCACCAGCATCAGGCACAACATGATCAGCGCCATGCGCCGGATCTGCCTGGATTCAAGAAAGGACACCGCCAGCATCACGCCGAGCGCCGGCACGGTGAAGATGATCTGCCTGGTGGCGAAGTGGAAGCTGTCGAGGCCGATGCGTTCGGCCACCGCCGGGCTGGCGGCGAAGGACAGCACGATGCCGAGCCCCATCAGCGACAGGAACGCCGCCAGGAACCAGCGATCGATCGTCCACCACCAGGTCGCAACCGGACTTTTATCGAGACGGCTCTGCATTATCGTGCCCCTCCGATGGGTTTCACACCCTCGATAGCATTCGCAGCTTGCCTGAAGGCTTCGCCGCGGACTTCGAAATTCTTGAACTGGTCGAAACTGGCGCAGGCCGGCGACAACAGCACCACCACTTCGCTCGCATCGTCTTGAGCCGCATCATGCGCGGCATGTTCGACCGCAGCGGCCAGCGTACCCGATATTTCGTAGGGCACGGCCTCGCCCAGTGTCGCCGAAAAGGCGGGCGCCGCCTCGCCGATCAGATAGGCCTTGGCGATGCGCGGGAAGAAGCCGCGCAGCGGCTCGATGCCGCCCTCCTTGGGCAGGCCGCCGGCGATCCAGTAGATGCGCGGAAAGCTCGACAAAGCCGGTGCCGCCGCGTCGGCATTGGTCGCCTTGGAATCGTTGACGAACAGAACGTGATCCTTGCGGCCGACCTGCTCCATACGGTGCGCAAGGCCGGGAAAACTTTCCAGTCCGGATTGGATCTCGCCAAGGTCCAGCCCGACCTTGAGGCAAGCAGCGACCGCCGCCAACGCGTTTTGCGCATTGTGCTGGCCGCGCAGCGAGCCGATGCCTTCGAGGAAAGCGACGCGGCTGTAGCGGCCGTTCACCGCCTCCATCAGGTTGCCGCCGTCGGCGAAATAGCCGTCGGTCAGCGGCAGCCGCTTGGAAATACGGATGACATGCCGCCCCGCCCGCTCCAGCCGCTCGGCGATCTGAGCGCACCAGGAATCGTCGATGCCGATGATCGCAGTCTCGCTGCCGGCCACCAGCCGTTCCTTGATCGAGGCGTAGTGCTGCATGGTGCCGTGCCGATCGAGATGGTCCGGCGTCAAATTGAGCAGGATGCCGGCCGTCGGGTTGATCGAGGGCGCGAGATCGATCTGGTACGACGAGCATTCGACGACATAATGCCGATTGGGCTCGGGCGGATCGAGCGTCATCACCGCGCGGCCGATATTGCCGCCCATCTGGGTGTCGCGTCCCGCCGCTTTGAGGATATGCGCGGTCAATGCGGTCGTCGTCGACTTGCCGTTGGTGCCGGTGATGGCGATGAACGGCGCTGCCGGCGCGGCTAGCATCCGTTCGCGGCAGAAAAGCTCGATGTCGCCAATGATCTCGACGCCGGCACCACGCGCCAGTTCCACCGTCCAATGCGGCTTGGGATGCGTCAGCGGCACGCCCGGCGACAGCACGAAAGCCGAGAACTTCGCCCAGTCGGCGCCGCGCAAATCGCTGGTTGCGATGCCGTCCGCCGCCGCCTTGGCAACGCTGTCGGGGTTGTCGTCCCAGGCCAACACGTCCGCCCCGCCGGCGATCAGCGCGCGCGCCGTCGCGATCCCCGAGCCACCGAGCCCGAAGAGCGAAACGCGCTTGCCTGCGAAGGATACGGCGGGGATCAAGCGGCCTCCTATCTCAGCTTCAGGGTGGACAGGCCGACCAGCGCCAGGATGACGGCGATGATCCAGAATCGGATCACCACCTGGCTTTCGGTCCAGCCGAGCTTTTCGAAATGATGGTGGATCGGCGCCATCAGGAACACCCGCTTGCCGGTCATCTTGAAGTAGCCGACCTGGATGATGACCGACAGGATTTCGACGACAAACAATCCGCCGACGATGACCAGCACGATCTCGTGCTTGGTGGCGACTGCAACCGTGCCGATCAGGCCGCCCATGGCCAGCGAGCCGGTGTCGCCCATGAAGATCGCCGCCGGCGGCGCGTTGAACCAGAGGAAGCCGAGGCCGGCGCCGATGACCGCGCCGAGCACGACCGCCAGTTCGCCGGTGCCGGGCACGAAATGGATCTGCAAGTATTCTGCGAACACGGCGTTGCCGGACAGATAGGCGATGACGCCGAAGGACGCCGCCGCGATCATGATGGGCACAATCGCCAGCCCGTCGAGGCCGTCGGTCAGGTTCACCGCATTACCGGCGCCGACGATGACGAAGCAGGAGAACGGGATGAAGAACCAGCCAAGATTGATGATGAATTCCTTGGCGAAGGGGAATGTCAGCGACGACGAGAACGGCGCCTGGCCGTTGTGCATGATCACCCAGGCGGCGATGCCGGCAATGACGAATTCAAGCGCCAGCCGTGCCTTGCCGGAAAAGCCGAGATGCGACTGTTTGGTCACCTTCAGATAGTCGTCATAGAAGCCGATCGAGCCGAAGCCCAGCGTCACCAGCAGCACCACCCAGACATAGATGCTCGACAGGTTCGCCCATAGCAGCGACGACCCGATGATGCCCGACAGGATCATCAGCCCACCCATGGTCGGGGTACCGGCCTTCTTGAAATGCGTCTGCGGCCCGTCGGCGCGGATCGGCTGGCCCTTGCCTTGCCGCAACCGCAGCGAATTGATGATGGTCGGTCCGAAGATGAAGACGATGAGTGCCGAGGTGATCAGCGCTCCGCCGGTGCGGAAGGTGATGTAGCGGAAGACATTGAAGACCGAGATCTTGTCCGCAAAATCGACGAGCAGTGTGAACATGCGCTTATCGTCCCCCGACCTAGGTCTGTTTGCTTGTCGTTTGAGCCGGGAACTTGCCCAGCAGCGCATCGACCAGTTTTGCAAAACCGATGCCCTTCGACGATTTGATCATGACCACGTCGCCCGGCTTCAGCGCGGCAAGCAGCACCGGCTTCAGTTCCTCGACGCCGGCGCGGTATTCCGTCTTGATTTCGCCTGGCAGCCTCTCGGCCAGCGCCCGCATTTCCGGCCCGCCGAGAAAGACTGTCTGCGTTCCGGTGCCGACGATGAGATCGGCAAGGGCGGCATGCAGCTTGGCCGAATGGTCGCCGAGTTCCAGCATATCGCCTAGCACGGCGATGCGGCGGCCCTCGCCTGTCACCGGCGTCGCATTGAGCAGCGCCATGGCGGCGCCCATGGACGCCGGGTTGGCGTTGTAACTCTCGTCGATCAGCGTGATCGGCCCGCCGGGGTGGCGTAGCACATGGCGCTTGCCACGGCCGCGCTCGGCCGAAAGATCGGCCAGCGCCAGCGCCGCTCTGTCGAGATCGGCGCCGACCAGATGCGCCGCACCCAGCACCGCCAGCACGTTCTGCACCATGTGGCGGCCGGGCGCACCGACCCGGGCCGTCACCTCGTGGCCGCCGATCCTGGCGGTGATGTCGGAATGGTCGGCATGGAGCTCGCATTTGACCAGCCTGAAGGTCGAGCGCGCATTCTCGCCGAAGCCGTACACGTGCTCGACTCCGGCGGCATGCGCCATCTTGTCCAGAAGCTTCCAGCGCCCATCGTCGCGATTGAGGACGGCTGCGCCGTCAGGCTCCAGGCCTTCGAATATCTCGGCCTTGGCCCTGGCGATCTCATCGAGATTGCGGAAGAAGCCAAGATGCGCCGCCGCGATCATGGTGACGATGGCGACATGCGGCCTCACCAATTTGACCAGTGGCCGGATTTCGTCGGGATGGTTCATGCCGATTTCGAACACGGCATAGTCGCAATCGACCGGCATCCGCGCCAGCGTCAGCGGCACCCCCCAGTGATTGTTGAAGGACTGCGCCGAGGCATGCACCTTGCCGACCGCCGACAGCAGGTGGCGCAGCGCTTCCTTTGTGGTGGTCTTGCCGGCCGAGCCGGTCACTGCGATGATCTTGGCCTCGGAACGAGCGCGCGCAGCGACACCAAGCTTCTCAAGTGCCACCAGCACGTCTTCGACGACGATGATCGGTGCCGTCAGCCGACCGAGCGACGGCAGCTTGCCTTCCGCCACCACCAGCACGCCGGCGCCGGCCTTGATGGCGGCAGTGGCGAAGTCATGACCGTCCATCACCTCGCCCTTGATGGCGAAGAAGGCGTCGCCCGGTTGCAGGCTGCGGCTGTCGATAGAAATACCGGATATGCCTTCCGGCATCGGCCCGAGCGGCCGCCCGTCCATGCCGGCAACCAGCGCCTCGGAGGTCCACAGCAAGCTCATGCGGCACGCTCCCGCAGCGCCGCGCGGACTTCCTCATGATCTGAGAAATGCAGCGTTTCGGTGCCGATCGTCTGGCCTTCCTCGTGGCCCTTGCCGGCCACGATCAGCGTGTCGCCGGCATGCAGCATGGCTACCGCCTCGTGGATCGCCTGGCGCCGGTCACCGATTTCGATGGCGTCTGGCGCGGCGGCAAGAATAGCGGCGCGGATTGTTTCCGGCACTTCCGAGCGCGGATTGTCGTCGGTGACGATGACGACATCGGCGAGCCGCGTCGCGATCTCGCCCATGATCGGCCGCTTGCCGCGGTCGCGGTCGCCACCGCAGCCGAACACCACGATGACGCGACCGGTGGTGAACGGGCGCACCGAGGCCAGCACGTTTTCCAGCGCATCGGGCTTGTGAGCGTAGTCGACATAGACCGGCGCGCCGTTGGTGGTGGTGCCGACAAGGTCGAGCCGGCCCGGCGCGCCCTTCAGTTTCTCCAATGCCAGCAAGGCTTTGGCGACAGGTGTTCCAGTGGAAATGGCAAGCCCCGCCGAAACCAGCGCGTTCGATATCTGAAAATCGCCGGCGAGCGGCAGGTCGACCTCGTGGAGCACGCCGCCGGCCTCGACCTCGGCGCGCTGGCGATGGCGCTCGTGCTCGACCCGCTTCAGCTTGAGGAAATCGCCGTGGCGGCCAACCGTCAGCACGTCGAGCCCGGCAGCCTGCGCCGCCTGGATCGTCGGCGCCGACCACGGATCGTCGGCGAAAATGACGGCCGGTGCGCCTTTCGGCAGCAACGTGTCGAACAGGCGCAATTTGGCGCGGTGGTAGTCCTCGACGGTCGGATGATAGTCCATGTGGTCGCGGCCGAGATTGGTAAAGCCGCCCGCCGCCAGCTTGACGCCGTCGAGGCGGCGCTGGTCGAGCCCGTGGCTGGAGGCTTCCATCGAGGCGTGGGTGACGCCGGCATCCGCCAATTCCTTGAGCAGCTGGTGCAAGGCGACCGGATCGGGTGTCGTCAGCGAGCCATAGTCGTTGCGACCTGGCGCCACCACGCCGGTGGTGCCGATCGAAGCGGCGGCATAGCCGGCCTGCTCCCAGATCTGCCTGGTGAAGGCGGCGACCGACGTCTTGCCGCTGGTGCCGGTCACCGYGACCATGGTCTCAGGCTGCTTGCCGAAATAGCGGGCCGCGCTCAGCGCCAGCGCCAGGCGCGGATCATCGACCGCCAGCACTGGAACCGGCAACCCGGCGATGGCGCTGCCTGCGACGATTGCGGCGGCGCCACGCCGGGCAGCGTCGGCGGCATAGGTGGCGCCATCCGCCTTGGTACCGGCGAGCGCGAAGAAGACGGCGCCGGGCTTTACCTGGCGGGAATCCGACGAAATCCCGGTAACCTCCAGATCGGCGGAAGCTGTTCCTTCGACTGGCAGGATACCGGCTAGATCTCTGAGCTTCATCGAGTCCCGTTCACCACAACAAAATAGCGCGCAGTTGCCGGCGCGCCCTAAGAATCACTGATAGGAAACCAGCGTTGCACCATTTTCATGGCTGAAATCTGGCTTCACGCCAAGCATGGCCGCTGAACGCTTGATGATATTGCCGGCGATAACCCCTGCATTCGCGGCCGCGACGTCCGTCATGCCGGGCTTTTCCGGGTGCGGGGCGTCGGCAATCGTGAACACGAGGTATTGCGGATCGTCCATCGGGAAGGCGGCAACGAAGGTATTGAAATTCAATTCCTTCGAGTAGCGGCCATTGATGACCTTCTCGGCCGTTCCAGTCTTGCCGCCAACGCGGTAGCCGGGGACCCGGGCGTTTCTGGCCGAGCCCTTCTCGGCGTTGAGCGTATAGAGATAGCGCATGCCATCGACCGTCTTTTCGCTGACCACTTTCTTGGCCATCGCCATGGCTTCTGCCTGCGTGCGGACCAGGAAGGTAGGGTTCATCAGATAGCCGCCATTCATCAGCGCCGCGCAGCCGACAGCCGCTTGCAGCGGCGTCGTCGATACGCCATGGCCGAAGGCGATGGTGAACGAATTGACCTGTTTCCAGATCTTCGGTTCAGTCGGGCGGGCGACTTCCGGCAGTTCGGTCTGCATCTTGTCCAAAATTCCAAGGCGATGCAGGAATTCGCGGTGCCCCTCGATGCCGACCATCTCGGCCTCCCTGGCCGACCCGATGTTGGACGAATAGAGGAACACCTCCGGCAATGACAGCACACGGTTCTTGCCGTGGAAATCGTGAATGGCCTGATGGCCAACCCGGATTGGATGCGAAGCGTCGAAGCGGCTCGCCATCGTCGCCTTGCCGGAATCGAGCGCCATGGCCGAGGTGAAACTCTTGAAGGTCGAGCCCATCTCATAGAGCCCCGCCGACATCCGATTCAGGCGGTCCTTCTCCTGTGCATTATAAGGATTGTTCGGATCGAAATCCGGCACCGAGGCCATTGCCACCACTTCGCCGGTCTTGACGTTGAGCACAACGGCGCCAGCGCCCATGGCGCGATAGCGTTCCAGGCCGGCGGCGATCTCGTCGCGCACCACATGCTGGACGCGCAGATCGATCGAAAGCCTCACCGGCTTCAGATCCTTGGCCACCGCCAGGCCCGATGCCTGCAAGTCGCTCAAGCCCTGCTCGTCGACATATTTCTCCATACCGGAGATGCCCTGGTTGTCGATGTTGGTGAGCCCGACAACGTAGGACGAGGTCTCGCCGCTCGGATAGAAACGGCGCTTTTCGGTGCGGAAGCCGAAGCCGGGAATGCCGAGCTGCATGATGTCGGACTGCTGCTTGGGCGTCAGCTGCCGCTGCAGCCAGACGAAGCCGGCGCCGCTTTTGAGCTTGTGGTAGGTCTGCTCGTAGTCGATCTCGGGCAGCACCGTCGACAGCTTCTCGATCGCCTCGTCGGCGTCGACGATGCGCCGCGGTTCGGCGAACAGCGACGCCGTCTTGATGTCCGTCGCCAGCACTTCGCCGTTGCGATCGACAATGTCGGGCCGCGATGCCGTCACCCGGCTCTGCGGGCCGCCCGACATGTCGGGGGTCTGGAAGCCGAGATAGACCAGCCGCCCGGAAATGGTCGCGAAGATGCCGAAGAACACCGCCATCGTCATCACGATGCGCGTCCTGCCCTTGCCGCCGGTCGCCTTGCGGGCGCCCTCGACCACGATCGATCCGCCTTCACCGGCCTTGGTGCTGCGCTTCAGCAGTTTGCCGATCATTGGGCGATGCCTCCGGTCACAACGGGATCCTTGCCGTCCGGGGACGCCTTGTCGGAATTGTCGGCCATGCCGCCCTCGCGTCCTTTGAGGATGTCCTGAATGTCCAAGGCTTTGGCCGGCAGGTCGCCGATGCCGACGATCTGGCGGGCGCTGACCGGCTGGAGTTCGAGCTGCGACTTGTAGAGGTCGGCCAGCTTCTGCAGCCGCGACGGCTGGGTGAGCAGGCTCCAGTCGGCCTTGAGCAGGTCGATCGTGTCCTCCTCATAGCGGATCTGCTCATGGATCTTCTGCACCGCTGCCAATTGTTCCTCGGCCTCGCGCTTGGTCTTGTAGGTAAGGGCCGCCGCCGAAACCATGACGGCGATCAGGACGATGTCGCTGGTACGAAACACGTGCTTACCTCTCTCCCGGCCG
Source organism: Mesorhizobium sp. P2_D1 (assembly GCF_056404455.1). Classification (NCBI taxonomy): domain Bacteria; kingdom Pseudomonadati; phylum Pseudomonadota; class Alphaproteobacteria; order Hyphomicrobiales; family Phyllobacteriaceae; genus Mesorhizobium; species Mesorhizobium sp. P2_D1. Next base: position 114,902 of record NZ_JBFUDZ010000011.1, on the reverse strand, counting down.
GTCGATGCCGGGAAGTTTTGGAAGGCCGAAGATCGAAAAGTCGCTGTTGCGGGCCGGTGCCTCGGTGCGGATGGCCGCGCGAAGCCGGGCCGAACGGGCGCGCGGATTGACCGCGACCTCGGCATCGCCGGCAGTCACGCCGCCGCCCGCCTTGCGGAAGGTCGCGGTGCGCGCCTGCGCCTCTGGCATATGGCGCGAGCCGGTCACGGCGTCGGCGCGATCGGCGATGAAGCGCTTGACGATGCGGTCTTCCAGCGAATGGAACGTCACCACGGCGAGCCGCCCGCCCGGCTTCAGCGCGCGTTCGGCGGCCAACAAGGCCTTCGCCAGTTCGCCAAGCTCGTCATTGACGAAGATGCGCAACGCCTGGAAGACGCGCGTGGCCGGATGGATCTTGTCCTTTGGTGCGCGGCCGACATGTGTCTCGATGGCGTCGGCCAGTTCCAGCGTGCGCTCGAATGGCCGCTTTTCGCGGCGAGCCTCGATCATGCGGGCAATACGGCCGGCGTGACGCTCCTCGCCGAGGAAGCCGAAGATGCGCGCGAGATCGCCCGGCTTGAAGGAATTGACGACATCGGCGGCGCTAAGGCCCGCTTGCGCCATGCGCATGTCGAGCGGCCCATCGGCGCGGAACGAGAACCCGCGTTCGGCCTGGTCGAGCTGCATCGACGACACACCGATGTCGAGCACGACGCCGTCGGCGCTCTCGACATGCTCGTCCAGCGTCGAGAATGGCGCCTGCACCAACCTCAATCGGCCGCCGGATTGCGCCTCGAGATCGCGCCCGGCGGCGATGGCATCCGGATCGCGGTCGATCGCCACGACGGAAGCGCCCGTCGCCAGAATGGCCTTGGTGTAGCCGCCGGCGCCGAACGTGCCGTCGACGATGATGTCGCCCTCCGCCGGCGCCAGCGCTTCGAGCACTTCGCCAAGGAGGACCGGAATGTGGCGGGCCGATCCGCCAACGGCGTGAGGGTCATCGCCGTGGCCTACCGTCATTCCGGTCGCTCCCCAGGCTTCGTCCCCTGCCGAAGCTGCAAAAGCCGGGCCCGCGCCTGCGCCCCATAGGCAGCTAGCCGTCCCGGTTCCCAGATCTGAAAGAAATTGCCGCGCCCGACAAAGGCCACCTCCGCCGAAATGCCGGTATGCTCGCGAATGAAATCGCTCATCGTGATACGGCCGTCCTGGTCGAGCTTCAGGAAGGTACCATCGCCATGGCAGAAGAACGACATGTCGTCCGCCGTCTGCAGGAAGGGATCTTCGAGTGCGATGCGCTCTTCGTAGCGGTCGAGCAGGTCGAGCCCGCCAACATCCATCGCCGGCTGGTCGAGACAGCGCAACCCATAGAGTTCCGAGTAGCCGCGCTTCTGCACGACGGCACGGAAATGCGCCGGAACGGAAACTCGCCCCTTCGCATCGATCCTGCTCACCGTGTTTGACAGAAACCGGTCCATTGAACGTCACAGCCGCTTGCGCCGCCGCACCCCTCTCCATCTTGCCGCACGCGCCGCCGCAGCGCGCTCCCTGCCCCGTATCAGCCTCGTCCATAAGGGCAAAAACCGGCAAMCGCGCAGCCGCCGCGGCTGCCCGATTGGCGTACGCTTTACCCTGACGCGGAACGAAGGCTTGARTATCGAAATGGGATATCATGGGGCACTATGGGCGTCAACGGGAATGGCTTCACAAACACGCGCGTCGCGACCAATGAGAGCAGCCTTGACGGCACGTCTCGTCTTTATGGTCCATTAAGCCTAACGAAGCGTTTAGACCCGCCTGGCCCAACCGGACGCGCCTTGCCGCAAGCCACCGCCCGGCATAGCGTCTCGCCGCATCTCGTCGGTCACCAAGAGGGTCTGAGAATCGATGTCTGAAACAGCGAACGTACGCGCTGCGGCACTTCCCCATCTGCGCGACAGGGGGTTCGCCAAGGGTGATCCGATCCCGCTGCCGCTGACCATGGCCGCGATCTATCACACCCCCGGCGACGCCAACGGTTTCGATGAGTATGGCCGCTTCAGCAACCCGACCTGGGATGCGGTCGAGCACATGCTGGCGCATCTGGAAGGTGCGCCCAGCGTCGCCTTTCCGTCCGGGATGGCTGCGATCTGTTCGGTGTTTTTCGGCCTGCTTAAAGCCGGCGACCGTATCCTGCTGCCTGCGGACGGCTACCACACGACAAGGGCCCTGGCCGACCGCTTCCTGAAGCCGTTTGGCGTCACCTACGATATGAGGCCGACTTCGACCTTCCTCGACGGTGGCTTTGAAGGTTACCGCCTTGCCTTCGTCGAAACCCCAGCCAACCCGGGACTGGACATCTGCGATATCGCGGCCGTTGCAAAAGCCGCTCACATGGCCGGTGCGCTCCTTGCCGTCGACAACACGACGATGACGCCCTTCGGACAGCGCCCGCTCGACCATGGCGCTGATATAGTCGTTGCCGCCGACACCAAGGCACCCAATGGCCATTCCGACGTTCTGTTCGGCCATGTCGCCAGCCGCAATGCCGATATCATCGCCGCCGTGACCGGCTGGCGAGAAATCTCCGGCAGCATTCCCGGGCCGTTCGAGGCATGGCTGGTGCATCGCGGCCTCGAAACGCTGGATGTGCGCTTCGACCGCATGTGCTCTTCGGCGGAAGTGATCGCACGGCGGCTGAAGAGCCACCCGGCAATCAGCGGCCTGCGTTTTCCCGGACTGGAGAGCGACCCTTCGCACAACCTTGCCTGCGCCCAGATGGAGCGCTTCGGCTTTCTCATCTCTTTCGAGCTCGCCTCTGAAGACAAGGCCGAGGATTTCATCAACAACTGCGAACTGATGCAGGCCGCAACATCCTTTGGCGGCGTCCATAGCTCCGCCGAACGTCGATCAAAGAGAGGCGATGCGGTAGCCGCCGGCTTCGTTCGCCTCTCGGTCGGCTGTGAGCCGGTGGAAGAACTCTGGAAGGCGATCGAGACGTCGCTGGACAAGATCAGCGGCTGACCGGGGCGACGATCATGAACCGAGGTCGTCGGCTTCGATCTTGCGTTTGCCGTGCAGCACGCGGATGATTTCGATCGCGTCGTCACCGACCCGGTACAGAGTGAGGTAGTCGCCCACGACCAGATGACGGATGCCGGGCGAGATATCGTCGCGCGGCGCGCCTGAGAAAGGATAGGTAGCCAGTTGCTGCCACCGTGCCTCGATGCGATCGAGTAACCGGTCGGCTGCAACCTCGCTATCGTGTGCAATATGAAGCCAGATTGCGATCAGGTCGTCTTCCGTGCGTGCGTTCCGAACGATGGGCAGCAAATTCATGCTGCGTCGTCAGATCGCAAGCGTCTCCGCGCCTCAGCCTTGATTTCATCCATCGATGCAAATCGTCCCGGCCCGCTGTCGATCCCCTCCTGGACCAGCTTGCGCAACTCCTCGACCGTGTAGCCATGCAGATCGCGCCGGTCCTTCCATTGCCGGAGCGCATCGCGGATCACCTCGCTCGCCGATGCGTATTCGCCGGCCGCGACCACATCGTCCACCACCTGCGCCAGTTCCGGCGACAGCGTGATGCTGCGTTTATCGACCTGTCCCATGATAGGCTCCTGATGCCATTCGCTGGCGCATGGTACGATTTAATCGCACCAGCTTCAAGCAGCCGGTAGGCTCCCCGCTTTCGAGGGTCAGTAGCTGAATAGCTTGAATCGGCAGACGCGCCCGAGGGCGCAACCTGCTGATCTCAAAGACTTCTTTTCGATGTCGTGGAGAGAATTGCCAGCTGGCCTGTAAGCCGGGTTCTGTATGGCCCTCGCCCCTTGCGAGGCGAGAACGTGGCGGCCATTCATCTTGGGCGCATGTTGCCATGCGCCTCACGCAACCTACCCGGACGGTGAGCCGGAAACAGCCCTCGAGGGTTTCCCCTCGCACCGCCCCTATTCGGTCTTGCTCCCGGTGGGGTTTACCGTGCCGCTCCTGTTGCCAGTCGCGCGGTGGGCTCTTACCCCACCCTTTCACCCTTGCCACGATTAGATCGTGGCGGTTTGCTTTCTGTGGCACTTTCCCTGGGGTCGCCCCCGCCGGCCATTAACCGGCACCGTGTTTCCATGGAGCCCGGACTTTCCTCACCCGCGGCCTTTCGGCTGTTGCGGGTGCGGCCGCCCGGCCAGCTGGCAAGGCGTATAAAGGGGTTCACGCTCGAAAACGCAAACGAAAAAGCCGGCCGCTCCGGCCGGCTCCACGCAACCAGTCGGCTAAAGCGCCGCCATCTGCACCTTGACCTTGCTGCAATAGGCGGCCGACACCGGGTTCATCCGCGTTGCGGCGTGGCCGGCGTTATATTTCAGGATCGTGCCGCAGGTGGTGCCGCCGCCGAGGTCCTGCGCCATGGCGAGGTACTTCATGCCGTATTTGATGTTGGTGTCGGGGTCGAAGAGGCCCTTTGCCGAACCGTTGTAGCCCATCATCCGCGCCGTCGCCGGCTTGATCTGCATCAGGCCGATCTCGCCGGCGCTGCCGACCATGTTCGGCCGGTAGTTGCTCTCGATGCTGATGACTGCATGAGCGAGCGATACCGGTACGCCGTAGCTCGCGGCATAGCGCGCGACGATCGCCGAATACTGACCGCCGCCGGCCACTGCTGCCGTCGACGCAGCCGCGTTCCTGAGGCCGATCGACGCCGTTGTCGCCATGTCCAAGGTCTTGCGGCCGCGCTTCGTCTGCCTCTTGGCGGATTTCTTCGGCTTGGCAAAACTTGCCTTTTCCATTTTCACGGGAGACCGCTTCGTGGCCTTGGCGTCTTGGCCTGCCTTGCTGGGTTTTGCGGATACCGTGACGAGCCCTTGATCAGCCCGAGGGCTGGCATTCGCGGCACCGAAGGCAAAAGTCATTACGCCGGCAGCAACAGCTGCCGTTAAAACGGTCAATTTCTGCATGTGATCCTGTTCTGTCTGAACCGCGTGAAGGTGTTCACGCAGCAACGCTTAATCAATATCGGAACATCCGGGGGGCTGGGGGTCCGACAACTTGCACGCCAGCCGTTTGAAGCTCGAATTGGTGCCAAACAAGGCCAGGCAAGTCACTTTGAGTGACAGCTTGTAACTTGAGGACTGGAATGATCACCTTGGGAACGGCTTTCCCCGAGGTCAAGACCTTACGGAGGCAAGCAGCCTTTGCAGCGTCCGGAGTGTCGAGCCATCGGCAACGCCATCCACCCTGCGTGGCCGGAAATGCCGCTGAAACGCTTCGACGACGATCTCCGTCTGCCGGTCGAAAATGCCTGATATCTCGACGCCATAGCCATAGAGCGCCAGCATCGACTGCAACGCCTCGACATCGGCGCCGGTGTCTCCGGTCTCTAGCACGGCCCCTCGCCTGATGGGTGCGGCCGCGACGAGATGGCCGACGCCGGCCGCAAACAGCGTCCGCCATGGAAACTTCTCGCCCGGATCGATCTTGCGCCCCGGCGCCACGTCGGAATGCGCCAGCACCCGTTCGGCGGCAATCGAGTGCCGACCTGCGATCCCGGCGCACAGGCCGATCACCGCATCGATCTGCCGCCTGGGAAAACTGGCATAGCCCAGCGAATGTCCCGGATTGACGATCTCGATGCCTATCGAACAGGAATTGATGTCGGCGCGTCCGAACCACGAGCTCTGGCCGGCGTGCCAGGCGCGATCGCTTTCCCTGACCATCTGCACGATGTCGCCATTCTCATGCACAAGATAGTGCGACGAGACCTCGCTGGCCGGATCGCACAGCCACGCCTCGGCGCCAGCACCAGTCGCCATTCCAGTGTAATGCAGCACGATCATGTCGGGCCTGAGCGTGTCGCGCCGCGGACCGAAATTCGGCGATACCCTGACCTCGGCGCTAGGCTCGTCGGGCAGGAAGCCGCTCATGCGTGCCGCAGGCCCCGCTCGATCATCTCATAGGCGGCGTTGATCGCCGCCACCCGGGTCGTTGCGATCTTGATGAACTCCTGCGGCAGGCCGCGCGCGATCAGCCGGTCCGGATGATTGTCGGAGACCAGCTTGCGATAACGCTTCCTGACCTCTTCGAACGGTTTGCCGCGTTCGATGCCGAGCACAACATAGGGATCACCGGCGCCGAGATTGACGTGCCGCGCCATGATGCTCTCGTAATGGGCCTCGTCGATGCGGAAAATCTCGGCGATACGATGCAGGAAGTGGCCTTCGCGCTCATGCACCAGCCCATCGGCCTTGGCGATGTGGAACAGACCGTCGAGTATGTCTTCCAGCATCACGCAGTTGGAATGGCCCGAGCCGCACAGTTGCGCCATCCGCTCGGCATAGGTTTCGAAACCGGCGACGTCGCGCTGGGCGAGATCGAACAGCCGCGCCACATTGCGCGTCTCCTTCGGTGGCACTTCGAATATTTCCTGGAACGCGCGCACCTCGTCCTGGGTCACGATGCCATCGGCCTTGGCCATCTTGGCCGACAGCGCGATCATCGCCACCGAGAAAGCGACACGCCGGCGCAGGTCAGCGTCGCCGGAAAAAACCGTCCGCACGGCCTCCACAACGTCGGCGACGCCGGACGAGGTTGAGGATGAAACGCGCGTGATGAACTCGCCAAGGCGATCCCAAATCGACATGGCCTGCTTCTTAGGGCCACGGCCCCTTGCTATCAAGCCGGGACAGTGCCGCAGCCTTGGCGCAACCGGTCGCTGTGACGCCGAGGGGATAGTAACGGGCCGCAGACAATATGAGAAAGGCCAGCGCGCAGCCGGCCTTCCTCAATCATCACACGAGTACTGCTTTGTTGACTACTGCGCGGGCGCAGGAGCAGGTGTTGCCGGAGCCGGCTCGGCAGGCTTCTCGGGTGTGATGCTCTTTGTGGTCGAGTTATCGGTTGCCGGAGGCGTTGCGGCCGGCGGCGTGGCTTCCGGCGTCGCCGGCTTCATCGGCTGCTCGGCGGCCGGCGGATTGGTGCTCTGGGTGGTGGTGTTGTCCGTGCCGCTGTCGCTACAGGCAGCAACGCCGAACAACGCCAAAGCGGAAACGGACGCAAGAATGAGCTTTTTCATAACATCTCTCCTTCACTACACGTTCACGTTGCGGTGAACGGTCGAAGGGGAAATGCATTAGACGGCCATGAGTTTCGTAACGTTGCGTTTCCATATGTAACATCATCTGGCCCGTTTGCGATTGCCGGCCAGTCAACGGCGAACTAACAGGATGTGTTGAACAAATCGAACTGAAACTGCCGGGAGCTGCCATGACCGCGACGTGGGATTTCTGGATCGATCGCGGCGGTACCTTCACCGACGTCATCGGCCGCGACCCGCATGGCGGGCTGCATCCGCGCAAGCTTCTCTCCGAAAATCCCGAAGCCTATGCCGATGCCGCCATCCAGGGCATTCGCGACCTTCTCGGCCTGTCCTCCGGCGCGATCCCCCCCGGCCTGATCGGTGACATCAAGATGGGCACCACCGTTGCCACCAACGCCCTTCTGGAGCGCAAGGGCGACCGGGTGCTGCTGCTCATCACCAAGGGCTTTCGCGACGCGCTGAAGATCGCCTACCAGGCGCGGCCGGACATCTTCGCCAAGGAGATCATCCTTCCCGAACAACTCTATGAGCGCGTGATCGAGATCAACGAGCGCGTGCGCGCCGATGGCAGCATCGAACGGCTGCTCGACATCGCCGCTTGCCGGCCCGCGATCGAGCAGGCGAAAGCCGATGGCATCGACGCCGTCGCCATCGTCTTCATGCATGCCTGGAAATATCCCGACCACGAGAAGGCGGTGGCAAAGGTCTGCCGAAAGCTCGGCTTCGGCCAGGTTTCCGTCAGCCATGAGGTGTCGCCGCTGATCAAGCTGGTCGGCCGCGGCGACACCGCCGTGGTCGACGCCTATCTGTCGCCGATCCTGTCGAGATATGTGCAGAAGGTGGCGGGGGAATTGGGCGCGGCGCCCGGCCAATCTCCCCACCTCATGTTCATGATGTCCTCTGGCGGCCTGACCGCCGCCGACATGTTCCAGGGCAAGGACGCGCTGCTATCCGGGCCAGCGGGCGGCGTTGTCGGCATGGTCGAGACGGCGAAGCTTGCCGGCTTCGGCAAGGTCATCGGTTTCGACATGGGCGGCACCTCCACTGATGTCGCCCACTATGACGGCGAGTATGAGCGTGCCTTCGACACCGAGGTCGCCGGCGTGCGCATCCGCGCGCCGATGATGCGCATCCACACTGTCGCCGCCGGCGGCGGCTCGGTCCTCCACTACGAGGCCGGCCGTTTCCGCGCCGGACCCGATTCCGCCGGCGCCAATCCCGGCCCGGCCGCCTATCGACGCGGCGGGCCGCTGGCCGTCACCGATGCCAATGTCATGCTGGGAAAGCTGCAGCCCGATTTCTTTCCGAAGATCTTTGGTCCCGCCCAGGACCAGCCGCTCGACGTCGAAACGGTGCGCGAAAAATTCACCGCACTGGCCGCCGAAATCGGCGATGGCCGCACGCCGGAAGCTGTCGCCGAAGGGTTCGTCACCATCGCCGTGGAAAACATGGCCAATGCCATCAAGAAGATTTCCGTCCAGCGCGGCTACGACGTCACCGAATATCTGCTCAATTGCTTCGGTGGCGCCGGCGGCCAGCATGCTTGCCTGGTTGCCGACGCGCTCGGCATGGAAGCGGTGCTGATCCATCCCTTTTCCGGCCTACTGTCGGCCTATGGCATTGGCCTGTCCTCGGTTTTTGCCTCGCGCCAGCAGGCGCTGCTGAAGCCGCTGGTGGAAGAGTCCAGAACCGAGATCGGCAACCTGATTGCCGCCTTGAGAAAAGCCGTCTTCGCCGAATTCGCCGTGCAGGGCATCGCCGAAGACATGGTTGCCGCTAAGCCGGTGCTTCACATTCGATATGACGGCACCGACACGACACTGCCGGTGAATTTCGAGGAATACTCGATCTTCAAGGCCAAGCGCGATTTCGAAATTGCCCACAAGGCGCAGTTCGGTTTCGTCTATGACAACAAGCCGATGATCGTCGAGACCGTCGGCGTCGAGGGGACCGATACCGGTGGCACGGGACGCGACGAAAGCGATTCCGCGCTCGAAGACATCGCCGCAAGTCCTTTGGAAGTACGAAAAATCTTCTCCGACGGCATCTGGCGCGACGCCGGCATCATTCGCCGCGAAGGGCTCAAGCCCGGGCATAGAATTGCCGGCCCTGCGCTGATCATCGAGCCAAACCAGACCATCGTCGTCGAGCCGGGCTGGCAGGCCGAGATCACCGCCAAGAACCATGTGCTGTTACGCCGCGTCGAGGAGAAGCAGCGGCAGGCAGCGCTCGGCACCGAGGCCGATCCGGTGATGCTGGAAGTCTTCAACAATCTGTTCATGTCGATCGCCGAGCAGATGGGCGTGACGCTGCAGAACACCGCCTATTCCGTCAACATCAAGGAGCGGCTGGATTTCTCCTGCGCCGTCTTCGACCGCAACGGCGCGCTGGTCGCCAATGCACCGCACATGCCGGTGCATCTAGGCTCCATGGATCGTTCGGTCGAAACCATCATCCGATTGAATTCCGGCGACATCCACCCCGGCGACGTCTTTGCCCTCAACGCCCCCTACAATGGCGGCACCCATCTGCCCGATATCACCGTGGTGACGCCGGTTTTCGACGACGCTCGGCAGAAAATCCTCTTTTGGGCCGCCTCGCGTGGCCACCACGCCGACATCGGCGGCACGGCGCCCGGCTCGATGACGCCGCTCGCCACCACGGTCGACGAGGAAGGCGTGCTGTTCGACAATTTCCGCATTGTCGATCGCGGCCGCTTCCGCGAGAACGAACTGGAAACGCTGCTTACCGACCACCGCTGGCCGGCCCGAAATCCGCACCAGAATATCGCCGACCTCAAGGCGCAAATCGCCGCCAACGAGAAAGGCGTCGCGGAACTGCGCAAGATGGTCGCGCATTTCGGCCTCGATGTCGTCGAAGCCTATATGGGCCATGTCCAGGACAATGCCGCCGAGAGCGTGCGTCGTGTGCTGGAGCGGCTGCCGGACGCTTCCGACTGTGAATATCCGACCGATACCGGCCAGCTCATCAAGGTGAAGATCACGGTGGATCGGCAACGGCGCGAGGCGACTGTCGACTTCACCGGCACGTCGCCGGTCATGAAAAACAATTTCAATGCGCCCGAGCCGGTTGCCCGCGCGGCGGTCCTTTATGCCTTCCGCGTCATGGTCGAAGACATGATCCCGATGAATGCAGGCTGTTTGCGGCCAATCAACATCATCATTCCCGACGGCTGCATGCTCAAACCCGCCTACCCTGCCGCCGTCGTCGCCGGCAATGTCGAGACCTCGCAGCACGTCACCAATGCGCTGTTCGGCGCCATGGGCGCCATGGCCAATGCGCAAGGCACCATGAACAACCTGACCTTCGGCAACAAGCAGCATCAGTATTACGAGACGATCTGTTCCGGCTCGCCCGCCGGCCGAATGAACTCCGGCCGCGGCTTCGCCGGCACGTCCGGCGTCCATACCCACATGACCAATTCGCGCCTCACCGACCCGGAGGTGCTGGAGTTGCGCTTTCCCGTGCTGCTCGAGGATTTCCACATTCGGGAAGGTTCCGGCGGCAAGGGCAGATGGAGCGCCGGCGACGGCACCAAGCGCACCATCCGTTTCCTCGAGAAGATGGAATGCGCGATCCTGTCCTCGCATCGCAACCGCCCGCCGCAAGGCTTGGACGGTGGCGGCGACGGCGAAGTCGGCTCGACCAAGGTCCGCCGCAAGGACGGCGCGATCGACCTGTTGAAAGCCTGCGACCAGACCGTGCTTCAGGCGGGTGACGCCGTCATCCTGACGACACCGACGCCGGGCGGGTTTGGYAAGGCCTGAAGCTACGTCAACAGGCTGTCACTGGCCTGTCATGACCCTGCGCTACCCGCTTGCGCCAAAGCAAATGGGGAATCACCTTGCCATGACGGACGTTTCCGCAGATCTGGTTTTTCGCCGCGGCAAGGAAGTTGGAAAGGCCGTCTACCAGAACCGCCCGCTGTCGAAAGCCGGCATCTCGGAGCGGCTGTTCGCCTTCCTGTTTTCCGGCCTCGTCTACCCGCAGATCTGGGAGGACCCCGATGTCGACATGGAGGCGATGCAGCTTGGCCAGGGCCATCGCGTCGTCACCATCGCCTCCGGCGGCTGCAACATCCTCGCCTACCTGACCCGTTCGCCAGCACAAATTGACGCCGTCGACCTCAATGCAGCGCATATCGCGTTGAACCGCATGAAGCTGGAGGCCATGCGCCACCTGCCTTCGCAGGGCGACCTGTTTCGCTTCTTCGGCGCCGCCGACACCAGCCACAATTCGCAAGCCTACGACCGTTTCATCGCGCCGCATCTCGACCCGGTCAGCCGTCACTACTGGGAGCGCCGCAACTGGCGCGGCCGCCGGCGCATCGCCGTCTTCGACCGCAATTTCTACCAGACCGGCCTGCTCGGCCTGTTCATCGCCATGGGCCACCGCACGGCAAAATTCTTCGGCGTCGATCCTGCCGGCATCATGCAGGCCCGCAATCTCGGCGAGCAGCGCCGCTTCTTCAACGAGGAACTGGCGCCGGTCTTCGACAAGCCGCTGCTGAAATGGGCGACATCCCGCAAGGCCTCGCTGTTCGGCCTCGGCATTCCGCCGGCGCAGTATGATTCGCTGATCACGTCGGGCGACGGCACCATGGCCAGCGTGCTCAAGGCCCGGCTGGAAAAGCTCGCTTGCGATTTTCCGCTGGAGAACAACTACTTCGCCTGGCAGGCCTTCGCCCGCCGCTATCCGAATCCCGGCGAGGCCGCCCTGCCCGCCTATCTCGAAAAGCAGAATTACGAAGCCATCCGAAGCAATGTCGACCGCGTCGCCATCCACCATGCCAATCTGATCGAGTTCCTTGCCGGCAAGGATGCAGGCGCGGTCGACCGCTTCATCCTGCTCGATGCGCAGGACTGGATGACCGACGACCAGCTCAATGCGCTATGGTCCGAAATCACCCGCACCGCGTCGGCCGGCGCCCGCGTCATCTTCCGTACCGCCGCCGAGCCCAGCCTGTTGCCCGGCCGGGTTTCCAGCTCGCTGCTCGACCAGTGGACTTATCAGGACGAGGCCTCGCGTGAATTCTCGGCCCGCGACCGTTCGGCCATCTATGGCGGCTTCCATCTCTATGTGAAGCGCGCGGCATGAGCACCACCGAGCTGCCGGCCAGCCATGCCGAACTGATGGACGGCGTCTACCGCTGGCAGCGCCACATCTACGACCTGACCCGCAAATACTATTTGCTCGGCCGCGACCTGATGATCTCTGGGCTCGACGTACCGGCCGGCGGCACCGTGCTTGAACTCGGCTGCGGCACCGGCCGCAACATCATCCTGGCCGCCCGCCGCTATCCCGACGCCCGCTTCTTCGGCCTCGATATTTCGGCCGAGATGCTGGAGACGGCCGGCACTGCCATTGCTCGCGAAGGCTTGTCGGGCCGCGTCACGCTGGCGAGGGGCGACGCCACCGATTTCGACACAGACGCGCTTTACGGTGTAGAACGGTTCGACCGCATCTTCGTATCCTATTCGCTGTCGATGATCCCTGGTTGGGAAAAGACGGTGTCGGCGGCACTTGCTGCGCTGTCATCGAATGGTTCGCTGCACGTCGTCGATTTCGGGCAGCAGGAAGGCCTGCCGGGTTGGTTCCGGGCACTGCTGCGCGGCTGGCTCAAGAAGTTCCATGTCGCGCCGCGCTCAACCCTGCGCGAGGTCCTGGAATCGGAAACTCGTCGAACCGGCGCAAGCTTCCGTTTCCGCACGCTTTATCGCGGCTATGCGTGGCTGGCCGTGATCGGGCCGCGTCCGTAGAAGCTAATGTAGCGCGGCCACCAGGGCCCCAACGATCGCCTGAGGGCGGTAGCCGAGCTTGGCCGGCGTCAGCCCGAGCCGCACCACCACCAGTTGCTCAGAGGGAATGATGGTCACCGTCTGCCCGTCATGGCCTTCCATCCAGTAGGTGTCCTTGGGCAGGCCCGCCGCCACGCCAGCGCCGGGCTTTTTCTCGTCGCCCGGTGCCTCGATCCACAACTGGCCCTTGCCGTAGACTTTCGAGGCCGGCGCCGGCTCCCGCATCCAGTCGACGAAGCCGGCCGGCAGCACCTGGTTGCCGTTCCACACGCCCCCTTGCAGCAGGAACTGGCCGAAGCGGGCCCAGTCATGCGCAGTCGCATAGAGATAGGACGAGCCTACGAAGGTGCCCTGTTCATCGGTCTCGAGCACCGCGCTGTGCATGCCGAGCGGCTCGAACAGCGCCGTTCGTGGCCACGTCAGCGCCTTTCCCTTGTCGCCGATCGCGTCCTGCCAGAGGCGCGACAGCATCACCGCCGTGCCGCTCGAATAGGTAAACACTTTGCCGACCTCGGCCACCAGTGGCTTGGCTTCGGCGAAGCCTGCCATGTCGGGTTCGAGGTAGAGCATGCGCGTGACGTCGGCAACGTCGCCATAGTCCTCGTTGAACTCCAGTCCACTCGACATCGCCATCATGTCGGCAAGGCTGATCGCCGCGCGGCCATCCGCCTTCCATGGCGTGAACAGGCCTTTGTTGTCGACCGCCATCTTGCCGTCCTTGACCAGCGTGCCGACGATAGCGGCGTTCACCGTCTTGGTCATCGACCAGCCGAGCATCGGCGTCTTTGCCGAGAATCCCGCGCCATAGCGCTCGGCGACGACGCGGCCATTCTTGACCACCACCACCGCACGCATGCCGGTGCCGGTCAGCGCCGCATCGTCGAGCAGCTTGGCAATCACCGGGTCCTGTGATGGCTCGACCCGCTCGCCCTCCGGCCACAGCGCGTCCTGGCTGACCGCCGACGGTTCGGCATAGACCGCCGTCCGTCGCGCCTTGCCGACATCGCCATCGGGAACCGAGGCGCAGCCCAGCCCATCACGGGCGACAGCGAGGCTCTTGCCAAGGAAGCCGAGCAGGCCCGCCGAGACCGTTCCCCTGTTCTTGTCCACCGAGACCCGCATCAGCCGCAGCAGCGGGTGCCCAGGCGCCTGCACATCGACCGCGAGCACCTCATTGGCGTCACGACCGGCGATGAAGACGTTCGAGCAGACAATCTTGGCCGAATAGCCCGAACCGACACGGATCAATTCCGGCGGTGCGATGTAGAGCCAGGCGAAGAGCGCGGCGATCGCCAGCACGACCAGGCCAAGCAGCCATCTGACGATCTTGGCGACGGTCCGCATTTGTTTCCTCCCAGGCCCCTGCCTGACGCTTATGTCATCGATTTGCCGCCATTGCTTCCGCAAATCGCAGTGCTTGTCGAGCGCCGTCAACCTGATATCAACCATGTTCGGCGATGACTGGATGCGTGTCGCCCAAAAGTGCGCAGCGGTTTTGGGACAACGACATGCACGAAAGCGAAGATACCGGGCGATGCTGTGGGGCGATCGCCCGTCGGGGGCCAGACCAAGCGCCGGCCATCAGTGCACAGACCCATCAGCGACCGGCTGAATCCGGCTCGGGAGTTGCGATGCGCCGTCTTGCGGGCCTCATCATGCTGACGCTGCTTAGCGCCTGCTCGACGGTGGACGATCTGTCGGCGCTGTCGCCGTCTGCGTCCAGTAGCAAGACGACGGTTGCCGTGCGCGCGCCGCGCTTCGCCGATTCCAAGCCGCATGAATGGGACAGCGGCGCGCCGTGGAACTACGCCGTCCACGGCACCGATGTGTCCAAATACCAGACGTCGGTCGACTGGCCGGCTGCCAAGGCCAGCGGCATCTCCTTCGCCTTCATCAAGGCGACCGAGGGCGGTGACCGCTTCGATGAATATTTCAACGAACACTGGGCCCGCACGAAAGCCGCCGGCGTTCCGCGCGCGGCCTACCACTTCTTCTACTTCTGCACGCCCGCCGCCCAGCAGGCGCGCTGGTTCATCCAGAACGTCCCGGTCGATCGCTCGGCGATGCCGCCAGTCCTCGACATGGAGTGGAACCCGAAGTCGCCAACCTGCAGGTTGCGTCCCGATGCCGCCACGGTGCGCGCGGAGATGACCACCTTCCTCGAAATCGTCGAACGGCACTATGGCAAGAAGCCGATCATCTACACCTCGGTCGACTTCTTCGATGACAACCAGCTATCGACCTTCCGTGGCTATCCCTACTGGCTGCGATCCGTCGCCGGCCATCCTCGCGAAAAATACGGCAGTCACCCCTTCACCTTCTGGCAATACACCGGAACCGGCATTGTTCCGGGCATGACCGGCAAGTCTGACATCAACGTCTTCAACGGCAGCGAAGCTGCATGGAACAAGTGGTTGCGGCAGAACACCCATTGACCCCGGTTCAACGGCAACGAAGTCGCCTGGAAAAAGGGGGCTGTGGCAGAACACCCGTTGACCCAGGTTTAACCGCAGCGAAGCAGAGCAGTATAAGGGGCTGCGGCAGAACACCGTTGACACCGGCCTGCCGCTTGCTTTTCGACACAGCCGGCGGCAAAGAGTGCAACCGGCGGTAATCAAGGGCGTTGGGGCTTCCGAGGGGGGCACGACAAAATGCCCTCATTCGTTCGAAAGGAAGCTGATGCGACTGCATTCCCAAGCCCTCGCGGCGCTCTTCTTGTGCGCCACGGCCTTGCCGGCGATGGCGCAGGAATGTGGCGGCGACTTCGAAGCCTGGAAGCAGGGCGTAGCGGCGGAAGCCAAGTCGGCTGGTGTCGGTGCAGTGGGCCTGGACGCGCTGGAGGATGCCACCATCGACGACAAGGTCCTGGCGCGCGACCGCGCCCAGGGCGTCTTCACCCAGACCTTCACCGAGTTTTCCAATCGCATGATCTCGGCCTACCGGCTGAAGCAGGGCGCGGCGAACCTGAAGAAATACGCCGATGTCTTCGCCCGTGCCGACCAGCAATTCGGCGTCCAGGCACCGATCATCGCCGCCTTCTGGGCGCTGGAGACCGATTTCGGCGCCGTGCAGGGCGATTTCCACACGCTGAGCGCCCTGGTGACGCTGTCCCATGATTGCCGTCGCCCGCAACTGTTCCGGCCTCAGCTCGTGCCACTTCTGGAATTGATCGATCGCGGCGTCGTGCCGGCCGATGTCAGGGGTGCCTGGGCCGGTGAGATCGGCCAGACGCAGATCCTGCCTTCCGACTATCTGGCGCGCGGCGTCGACGGCGATGGCGACGGAAAGGTCGACCTGCGCGGCAGCGTGCCGGATGTGATCATGACCACTGCCAACAAGGTTCTGTCGCGTGGCTGGAAACGCGACGAGCCCTGGATCCAGGAGGTCCGCGTGCCCGACGACATGCCGTGGGACCAGACCGGGCGCACCAACAAGCTGCCGCTGACACAATGGGCACAATGGGGTGTCACCTACCCCAGCGGCGCCCCGTTGGTCGACAATGGCCTGAAAGCGGGCCTCGCGCTTCCGATGGGCCGCAAGGGGCCAGCCTTCCTCACCTACGACAATTTCGACGTCTATCTCGAATGGAACCAGTCCTTCACCTACGCGCTGACAGCTGCCAACCTCGCCGCCAGGCTGGCGGGCGCGCCACAGTTCGATCCGCGCAATCCCGAGACCGGCCTCAACAACGAGCAACTGAAGGCGCTGCAGACCAGGCTGGAAGCCAGGGGCTACGATGTCGGCACGGTCGACGGCATCCTCGGCACCAACACCCGCGAAGCCATCCGCAAGGAGCAGATGCGCCTTGGCCTGCCTGTGGACGGCTGGCCGACGCCGGAGCTTTTGGCGAGGCTCTAGTGAGTGCGAACAGTAAGTAGTGAATAGAAGAGCCGCTTCTATTCACCACCTCACTAATTCGCCATCGTCTCCAAACTCGCAAAGCCTTGCGGCGCGTCGCCTTCGTCGAACGGCGTCGTCACCTCGACGAAGGTGTCGGGGTAAAAGCCGTTGAAGCGGGTCCTAAGCGACAGCGAATAGGCGCCGATATGGCCGATCTCGATCCAGTCGCCGGTGTCGACCGTTTCAGGCAACCAGAACGGCCGCGACAGGATGTCGACGGAATCGCAGGTCGCGCCGCAGACCTTGAACGGCACGATGTTCTTTTCCTCCCCATTGCGCGAGCGGATCGCCGGATCGGGGATGAAACGCGCCGGCAGCGTGATCTTGCCGGTCCAGGAGTCCGACAGCGACGCCCAGATGCCGTCATTGATGTAGAGCCGCTTGCCCTTGCGCAAGAGCACCCGCACGATCAGCGACAGGCAGCGCGCCACGATCACCCTGCCCGGCTCGGCCACCAGCGGTATCTGGTCGAATTGGTATTCCTTGAGGTCGCCGGAAAGCCGCGACATGATCTGGCCGAGCGACGGCATCTCGATGTGCTTGCGGTTGGGATCATGCCCATACTCGGCCGGAAAGCCGCCGCCGACATCGAGCCCGGCAATGTCGAAGGTCAGGCGGTTGCGCACCCAGTCGGCCGAGGCCAGCGCCCGCTCATAGGTATCGGGATCCTCGATCTGGCTGCCGACATGGAAACACAGGCCGACCTTGTAGCCAGTGCGGTTCAGCCGCTCCGCCAGCTCGACCGCATAGGCCGGCCCGGCGCCGAACTTCTTCGACAGTTCGTAGGCGGCAAGCCCCTTGGTCTGCACCCGCACGAACACGGCTATCGCGCCCGGATCGATGTCGAGCGCCCGCACCACCCGTGTCAGCTTGGTGATCTCGTCCTCATGGTCGAGCGAAATGACACGGATGGCGTACTTCTCCAGTGCCAGCTTGATGTCCGACTGCGCCTTGACCGGATGCATGTAGAGCATCTCGGCATCGGGTGAGACCGCGCGCACGGCGGCGAACTCGCCTGGCGAGGCAACATCGAAAGCAGTGACGCCGGCCTCAACCAGCGCCTTGAGTACGATCGGCTCGCCATTGGTCTTGACCGCATAGGCGGTCTTGCCGGGGAACATGCCCATGAACTGCCTGGCATCCGCCATCAGCACCTGCGGGCGGAAGCAATAGACCGGATCGTCCGGGCGAAGCGCCAGTGCCGCCTCGCGGGCATTCTCGAATCGCTGCATGGACGAATCCTCATGTCGGCTGCGCACAATTAATCCAAGCTAGCGGCTAATGAAAACAATTCTGTGTCTCGTGGCACTGACGCAGCTGCGCTAGTTCCAAGTGGCAGTGTTTGCCATCAGTCAGGTTTCGGGTGGCCCTTTTCGCCAGACCCGATATCCGTTCTGGCTGACCGGCTGGCATTCAGGCCGTCTGGGGAGGACGATTGACATGGCAATGGCCGCGACATCAGCGCCACGCGGGCCGATGGTGCTCAAGGACTGGGGACAGCTCCTGCTGCTCGGTGCGATATGGGGTGGCTCGTTCTTCTTTGCCCGCATCGCGGTGGCGGAACTTCATCCGCTGGTGCTGGTGCTGTTTCGCGTCGCCATCGCGGCGATCGCGCTGCAGCTCTATCTCGCCATTCGCAGACCGTCTTTCCGCCTCG
Source organism: Mesorhizobium sp. P2_D1 (assembly GCF_056404455.1). Taxonomy (NCBI): domain Bacteria; kingdom Pseudomonadati; phylum Pseudomonadota; class Alphaproteobacteria; order Hyphomicrobiales; family Phyllobacteriaceae; genus Mesorhizobium; species Mesorhizobium sp. P2_D1. The sequence continues at coordinate 96,487 of NZ_JBFUDZ010000011.1, read as the reverse complement.
CGCTTCCCCATGCCGGCCTGTTCTTCCTGCTGGCATTGACCAACAATGTCGTCCCTTTCTCGCTGATCTTCGCCGGCCAGACCCAGCTTGGCGCCGGCATCGCCTCTGTGCTCAACGCAACGACGCCGTTCTGGACGTTGATTCTCGCCAACGCGCTGACATCAGACGAAAAGCTCTCCTGGAACAAGCTGGCCGGCATTGCGCTCGGCGTCGCCGGCACGGCGATGATGATCGGCCCCGGCCTGCTTGCCGGGCTCGGCGGCCCGGTCTGGGCCAAGTTCGCGCTGATCGGCGCTTCGCTGTCCTATGGCGTGGCGCTGATGGTCGCCCGCCGCTTCAAGGGCGTCCCCTCGCCGGTCATCGCCACCGGACAATTGACCGCCTCGACCATCATCATGATCCCGATCGTGCTCTTCACTTATGGCCCGGCCGGTCTGTTCTCCGCCTCGCCTCCGGTCTGGGGGGCGGTGCTGGCGCTGGCGCTTTTGTCCACCGCCTTCGCTTACATCCTCTATTTCAACCTCGTCGCCTCGGCCGGCGCCACCAATGCCTCGCTGGTCACGCTCATCGTGCCGGCAAGCGCCATGCTGCTCGGCTTCCTGTTCCTCGGCGAACGGCTCGAACTGTTCGAAATCGGCGGCGTGGGGCTGATCGCACTTGGCCTCGTCACCATCGACGGGCGGCTGTTCGGAAGGCGTTAGAGCGCCGCAGTAGCGCTGCCATGACACGATAGTGACACATCGCCGCCACATTTTGTTCACAGGTCTGAAGCGGGTTTTTGCCGAAGAGTTTCAATGCCTAACGGCAAAAGGCGGGTCGCAAATCTGGCAATCACGTCGCAATGCAGCACATTTTTCGCTTGCCTGTGGCACAAATGAACCTAGACTCTCGGACATAGCTCTTTAAGAGGAGGCTATGTCATGGGACTTACGAGGCCTATCAACGCATTGATGATCTGTGCTGCGTTCGCCTTCATCGGAGCCCTCATTATGGGCTTTCTTCCCTGACCCGCCAAGACGGGGAAGACCAGCACCACATAGTCAAAACCATCGAGAAAGGCCGGGTTTTTACCCGGCCTTTTTGCATTTCGGAAGCTCGGAACAGGAAACGCTCTAAGCCGCAGCCGAACCCGTCGCCTCGGCTTCGTGTGAGCGGATGCCGATCATGTGGCAGATGGCAAATACCAGATCGGCTCGGTTCATCGTGTAGAAATGGAAATCCCCGACCCCGCGCTCGACCAGGTCCATGACCTGTTCGGCCGCCACCGCCGACGCCACCAGCGCGTGCGTCTGCGGGTCCCTGTCAAGGCCCTCGAACCGCTCCGCCAGCCAGCCGGGCACATGCGCGCCCGCCCTGGCGGAAAAGTTTGCGACCTGCTTGAAACTGTGAACCGGCTGGATGCCCGGCACGATGGGGATGTAGATGCCGGCGCGGCGGACGCGCTCGACATAGCGCTCGTAGAGATCATTGTCGAAGAAGAACTGGGTGATGGCGCGCGTCGCACCATTGTCGACCTTGCGTTTCAGCATCTCGATGTCGGTGGCGAAATCGGGGCTTTGCGGATGCTTTTCCGGATAAGCCGCGACCGAGATGTCGAAATCCGCGATCTTCTTGAGTCCGGCGACCAGTTCCGCACCGTTCTCGTAGCCACCGGGATGCGGGCGATAGGGTTCGCCGACACCCGAGGCCGGATCGCCGCGCAGCGCCACGAACCGGTTGATGCCGATCGACTTGTAGTCCTGGATGACCGCGTCGACCTCGTCACGCGTTGCACCGACGCAGGTCAGATGCGCCGCGGCCGGAATACCGGTTTCCGTCAGGATGCGCTTTACCGTGCGGGCGGTACGCTCACGCGTCGAGCCACCGGCGCCATAGGTCACCGAGACGAATTTCGGCTTCAGCGGCTCCAGCCGGGTGACCGTGTCCCACAGCCTCGCCTCCATCTCGTCGGTCTTGGGCGGGAAGAACTCGAAGGAAACCCTGACCTTGTCGCCAATGTCGGGACGGCGGGAAAAGCGGAACTGGTTCATCAGGCAATTTCCCTTATCTGCCTTGTGTCGTTGGAAGGGTCGGCGATCAGCAGGCGACGGTCGCGCCCAAGCCAGAGTTTTACAGTGAGCCTGGCTTCGTTGCCGCCGCGCGGCTCGAACTCCTGGCTGTCCTCGAGATCGAGGCCGGCTTCCGCAAACCAGTCGGCGATCTGCCGGTCGGAAAAGCCGAGCCGCATATGCGCGTGTTCGTCGCGCAGGAATTCCAGCGTGTGCGGCGCGAAGTCGACGATGACCAGCCGCCCGGCGGGCCGCAAAAGCCGCGCCGCCTCGTGGATGGCGCGCGCGGGATCGTCGAGATAGTGCAGCACCTGGTGGATGGTAACGAGATCGAAGGCGTCGCGCTCGACCGGCGGCGCGAAGATGTCACCCTGCCGCACCTGAGCATTCGAAACACCTGCCTTATCGAGATTGGCACGCGCAACAGTCAGCATCTCGCGCGACATGTCGATGCCGACACCGCGCCGGTACAGGGGTGAAAAAATTTCGAGCAGACGCCCGGTGCCGGTGCCGAGGTCCAGCATCGACTGGAACGGCCGCTTGCCGACCAGCTTCAGCATCGCCGCCTCGACGGCGCGGTCCGGCACATGCAGCGAGCGGATATGGTCCCAGCTTGCCGCATTCACCGAAAAATACTCGGCTGCCCGGTCCTGCCGCTTGCGTTTGACCGAGCCCAGCCGCTCTAGATCGCGCTCGACCTGCGGGTCGGCGCCGCGAATGCTGGAAACCAGCCCCATGACGAAGCCGCGCGCGGAATCCGCATCAGACAGGCGAAAGAAGGCCCACGACCCTTCCTGGTAGCGGCCGATTAGCCCGGCCTCCAGCAGCAGCTTGAGGTGCCGCGAAACGCGCGGCTGCGATTGACCGAGAATTTCGGTAAGATCGGAAACGGTGAGGTCGCCGCGCGACAACAGTGCCAATATGCGCAGGCGGCTGGATTCGGCCGCCGCCTTCAATGTGTCCACCATGGTGTCGAGCGAGACATGCATCAGAGTATTCTCTTTGAAAAAGATATAAACATATGTTTATGTCGATTTTCGCATCCTTGCAAGCGCTATGTCGCTTCCGGACAAGAAAATGCCGCTTGCGTGATCCCTTGGTGCATGTCGCCCAAAAGTGTGTAGCGGTTTTGGGGCAACGACATGCACGTCCAAAGATGAGGGCGCAATGACCGGACCACGTGAGATGTTCGAGGCGCGCGACGGCGAGCAGAAGCTGGAAAACGATCCGGCACTGATGCCGGCCGACGGCGGCATCGTCTTCATCGGCCGCATCACCTCGCCATGGACGACACGGGAGACCTGCCCTAAGAACATGCGCGCCGCGCGCGAGACCGGGCAGCCGGCCGTGGTGACCATCGACGCGCCCTATCGCAGCGGCCTGCAGGGGCTGGAGCGCGCCAGCCACATCATCATCCTGTCCTGGATGCATCATGCGCCGCGGACTCTGATTGTGCAGAAACCTCGCCATGCGGCTGAAGCAAAAGGCGTATTCGGCCTGCGCTCCCCTGCCCGACCGAACCCGGTCGGCCTGCATGTGGCAAAACTCGTCGGGCTCGACATCGGCACCGGCCGCCTCGATCTCGACGCCATCGACGTGCTCGATGGCACGCCGGTCATCGACATAAAACCCTACTTCGCCTCGACCGATGCCTTCGCCGAGGCGACCATTGAAGGGCGCGACGAGCCCAATCGGATTCGGCGATGAAAGCAGCGCCGACCGGCCGCCGCCGCGCCATCGCCAAGGCGCTGACAGCGCTGCTGCCGCTGGCGCCCTATGCCGACATAGAGAAGATCCGTGCGGATGCCGGTTCGGTTCACATGAAGACGTTGCCGCCGACCATCGCCGTGTGGTTGGCGACCATTGCCCACATCCGCCACGTGCACACCGATTATGAAAAACTGCTGGGCGAAGGCTATGACCGCGACTCGGCGCGTTTCTTCGTCATCGAGCAGACCAACATGATGCTCACCCGCTGGCGCGCGACACGGCTGCTTGACGCCGACGACGAGGAGGAATGAGGCAGAGGCCTGTTATTGCCGCGTCAGCACTGCGACCGCATTGTAGGGCTGGCCGTCCGCCTGGCCGGTCCATGTCCAGGACAGATTTCCCTTGAAAAACCTGACGGTGATGTTGCCGCCGTCGATGCACTTGTCCTGACCGTAGGTGATGCTCTCATGGTATTCCGCTGATGTCTCGTCCCTGGACGTCTGGGACAGGGATCCGCCGCAGCCAAGTGACGGATAGTCGATCGATGCACCGCCTTCATTGATCGTCATGGCGATCGACCAGTCGGCGCCGGTGGCCCCGGCTGGGCTCTGGTGACCGCTGCCGACCCAGGTGCCGCTCAGGGTCGGCGCATTCGCCGCGCAAGGCACGTTCTGGAAGATCGGCGTCAATTCGCTGCCGGTTTTCTCGCAGCGATAGGTCTGGCCGCTCTGGCACAGTTCCTCGCCTTCGCGTGCGCATTGGGCACTGGCATGGCCCGTGGCGGCGAAAATCGACATGGCTGCGATGACGGTCCCGAACCTGCCCATGTCCCCTCCCGGTCAGAGCCCGCAACATAGGGCAATTCCAGTCCAATGTATCGGCCGGATAGYCATCGAGGACGAACGGCGCCTGTCGGCTGGCTCTATGCCTTCCGCGTGGCGCCGATAGCCTGCTGATCCCGCCTTGCGCGAGAGGACGCCAGATGAGCCAGACGATGGCAAGACCGGATGAGAAGCCACTRCCGACGGTCAGCGACCGCCACGTCGACCCGCATTCCTATCCCGACGGGGTTGCCTTCCTCGACGGCCAGTACCTGCCGATGTCGCAAGCCAAGGTCTCGGTGTTGGACTGGGGTTTTCTGCATTCCGACGCTACCTACGACACCGTGCATGTCTGGAACGGCCGCTTCTTCCGCCTCGACCTGCATCTCGACCGTTTCTTCAGCGGGCTGGAAAAGCTGCGCATGACGATCCCCTTCGACCGTGAACGCGTGACCGAAATCCTGCACAATTGCGTGGCGTTGTCGGGACATCGCAGCGCCTATGTCGAAATGCTGTGCACGCGCGGCGCCTCGCCGACCTTCAGCCGCGACCCGCGCCAGGCGGTCAACCGCTTCATGGCGTTCGCGGTGCCGTTCGGCTCTGTCGCCAATGCCGAGCAGTTGCAACGCGGCCTGCGTCTCGCCATCAGCGACAAGGTGCGTATCCCGCCGGGCTCGATCGATCCGACAATCAAGAACTACCACTGGCTCGATCTGGTGCGCGGCCTCTATGATGCCTATGACCGCGGCGCCGAGACCGCAGTGATTCTCGATTTTAACGGCAATGTCGCCGAGGGCCCGGGCTTCAACGTCTTCTGCGTCAAGAACGGCAAACTGTCGACGCCGGCCATTGGCGTGCTGCCCGGCATCACCCGGCGCACCGTCTTCGATCTCTGCGCCGAACAAGGTCTCGCCGCCGTTGCCACCGATGTCAGTGTCGCCGCTTTGCGCGAAGCTGACGAGGTTTTCATCACCTCGACCGCCGGCGGCATCATGCCGGTGACGGAAATCGACGGCGACCGGATCGCGAGCGGCAAGGTCGGGCCGATCACCCGCCGCCTGATGGCGCTCTATTGGCAAAAACACGACGACCCGGCATGGTCGAGCCCGGTGTAATACCCCTGATCAACAAGGCAGCTTGTTCAAAAAGATATCCTTCGCCTCTGGAAAAACGCGCGATCGTCCGTATATGCCCGAAAGCGGAGAAGCCTCCGCTTTCACACGAAATCACGCCCGCAGGGGCAAGGACTCCACATCATGACAAACAAGGTTTGGTTCATCACTGGATCGTCAAAGGGCTTTGGCCGCGTCTGGGCCGAGGCTGCACTCGCCCGTGGCGATCGCGTCGCCGCGACCGCCCGCGATGCCGGCACGCTCGCCGATCTCGTCGAGAAGTACGGCGACAATATCGCCGCGATAAAGCTCGACGTCACCGACAAGACGGCCGTCGAGGCCGCGATCGCCGAGGCGCACAAGCGCTTTGGCCGGCTCGATATCGTCATCAACAATGCCGGCTATGGCCATTTCGGCGCCATTGAGGAAATCAGCGAACAGGAAGCCCGCGACCAGATCGAAACCAATGTCTTCGGCGCCCTATGGGTCACCCAGGCCGCGCTGCCGATCATGCGGGCGCAGCGCTCCGGCCACATCATCCAGATCTCGTCGATCGGCGGCGTCAATGCCTTTGCCTCGCTCGGCCTCTACCACGCCTCGAAATGGGYGCTGGAGGCCTTCAGCCAGTCGCTTGGCATTGAGGTCGCGGAATTCGGCATCCACGTGACATTGGTCGAACCGGGCGGCTTCTCCACCGACTGGGCCGGACCGTCGGCCAAGGTCTCCAAGCCGATCGAGGCCTATGCGCCCGCCCGCGCCAAGATGGCCGAGCGCCGCGCCAATTCGGTCGCCGGCGATCCCGAGGCCACCGGACCGGCGATGCTGGCCATTGTCGATGCCGCCGAACCGCCACTGCGCGTGTTCTTCGGCGATGGCGGCCTGCCGATGATCAAGCAGGAATACGCCAACCGCATCGCCACCTGGGAAAAGTGGGATGACGTTTCCATCATGGCGCAGGGCGCGAAGAAGAACCGCAAAGCCTGAGGCCAGTTCGGAGATATCCCTACGCCGCCTCGGCGGCGTAGCCCCTACCCTATGCGGCATTTCAATACGGGCGAGAGTCTAGCTCAGGTAGATCCACTGCTCGGGCACCCGCACCGATATCTCTTCGCCGGCCTTGATCGTTCCCGGCTTCTCGACCCAGGCGACGAGGCCGCGCAGCCGCTTCGCCGATTTCGGGAACAGCAGCGCGCCGGCCTCGATGTCGGCCATCCCGGCATGTTCGGCGATCGATCGGCCGGCGATGCGGCAAGGTCCGTTCTGCGCGTCGACCTTGATGGTGACGCCGTCCTTGAAGAACAGCAGCGTGCCGGCCGGCAGCATGGACAGATGCGGCACACCTTCGATCAAAAGATTGGCGCCGATCCACTCCGGCTTGATCTCGGCCAGGCCCATCCGGTCGGCAACGATGGCCAGCTCGTCCGCCGCCACGACCGACAATTGCCGCTCGTTGCGCATTTCGGTGCCGCGCGGATACCAGGGCTCGCGCCCGCCGGAGCGCCGCGTCGCGCCGGCGTGGAAATCACCTGATATGCCATCGAAGTTCAACCGCAACGCGTCGACCGGGCGCGTCTCGAAATGATCAGACGGCGCCAGATAAAGCGCCGCCACCTTGGCGAGCAGCTTACGCGCCGGGACGATTTCGACCGGCTTTTCAGCCTCCGGGAAGAGATCCAGCATCGGCTTCATTCCTTGGATGATGCGCCTGTTTTTGCCCTTCGATTGCGAACGCCGCAAGAGCGGTTTGGGCCAAAGTGCGCAACTCTTCGACCGAAGCGCCGTCGCGCGCCTGGATCGACATGCCGTTCATGACGCCGGTCAGGTATTTGGCGAAGCCCTCGACGGCGAGCCCTTCCGGTAGGTCACCGATTGCCCGGCCCTTGGCCAGCCGCTCGCCGATCGCCGCTTCACTTGCCTTGCGATAGGCCTTGAGTTCATCCGCAATGGCTTGCGCCTGCGGCGAGGCGGCGAGCGCACCGGTGACGAACAGACAGCCGCCGGGTTTGCCGGGTCTGGAATAGGCCTCCGCCGCGCCGAGCAGCAACCGCCGGATCGCCTCCCCCGTCGGCACCGGCGCGCTCAGTGCCTCCAGCGCAAAGCCGATCTCGGTCTGGTGGTAGCGCTTCAGCGCCTTGCGAAACAAAGTCTCCTTGTCGGTGAAGGCGTTGTAGATCTGCGGCGGCGTCAGCCCCATCGCCTCGCGCAGCATGGCCAGCGACGTCGCCTCATAGCCATGCTCCCAAAACAGATGCATCGCCGCATCCAGCGCCCGATCGAGGTCGAAGGCGCGTGGCCGGCCACCCCGATGCTTTTCCAAATTATCCATAGTGATCGATACGAAACCTGTTGACTCGCGTTCTTCGTATAACGTAACAATTGATACGAAACATGGCAAGCCGGAAGACATGTCTGCCGGGTTGCCATGGAAACCAGCGAAAAAGGAGAGCCAAATGCCAATCACCGTGACCGCGCCCGAAGGCGTACTGACCCCGGCGGGAGAGCGCGAGATCCTGCCGCGCCTCAGCGCCGCCCTCATCGAAGCCTCCGGCGCCACAGGCAATTCGTTCTTCACCGCGATCGTCGGAGGCACGGTCCACATCCTGCCCCTGCATCGCATTTATGCCGGTGGCGCCAATCGGCCGGTCGTCATGGTCGAGCTGAAGTTGCCGAACATCGGCCTTGGTTCGATCGAAGCCCGAAATGCCTTCATCACCGAGGCCGCCGGGATTGTCGCCGCGCTTTGCGTACCCGGCCACCCGCCTGAAAACACCTGGATCAACATCGTCAATGCGCCCGACGGCGGTTGGGGTATCGGCAGCCGGCAATATTCAGGCGAAGCACTTGTCGCTGCCGCAACCGCCGCCGCGCAGTGATCTGGCGGCTGCAATGAACAGTAGCGAACCGATGCGACTCTCCCCTTCGCTGTTCTTCACCACCAATTGCGAGCCGGCACTGGCCTTCTACGAACAGTGCGGTCTTGGCCGGGCGACTATCCTGCTGCGCTGGGGCGACAACACCATGCCGGTGCGGACCGAAGCCATGCGCGGAAAGGTGTTGCATGCACGGTTCGAAGGTCCGGGCGTGCTGTTTCATGCCTCGGACAATGACGATGCCGAGCCGATGAAAGGCTCCGCCCTTTGCCTGGAATTCGACAGCCTGTCGGCGATGCGGCAGCTTTTCGCCCGCATAGCCGCGGGCGGCCGGATCACCGTCCCTATGGCGCGGCAATATTGGGGAACCAGCTTCGGCATGCTGGTCGACGCCTTTGGCGTGCAATGGATGTTCAGCTGTCCCAATGAATGAGGTCCGGCGCGGATCACGATCTTCTTACCTGAAATTGGAACCAGTCCACGCAACGCCGCATTGCTGCCGCGCCGCGCCGGCTTCATGGTGACGCCAGACCAAGTCTGCGGAGGTTCTTATGCGTCCCGGGACAGCAGTCGCGCTGCTTTGGCTAATCTGGGTGGTGACCTGGGCCGCGGCCGCGCTCTGGGCCGACCCTGCCCAGAAACGCGCCGGGTTCAGGGTGGAGGTTCGCTATCGGATTCTCTGGCTGGTCGGCGCGGCGTTGCTGTTCATTCCAGCGCACGGCTATGAAGGCCGCCTCAGGTTGTGGATGCCGAACTTCGCCGAGGCATGGATTTGTGTCGTCCTGATCGCCATCGGCATCGCCTTTGCCTGGTGGGCGCGCCTGCATCTCGGCAGGCTGTGGTCAGGCACCATTACCGCCAAGGCCGGACACCACGTCGTCGACACCGGCCCCTATCGGCTGGTCCGGCATCCGATCTACACCGGACTGCTGGTGGCGATCCTGGCCACAATGGCGGCAAAAGGTACGGTTTGGGGCATTGTCGGAACCGCTTTGCTCATCATCGGCATCGTGACGAAGGCAAAACTCGAGGAACACTTCATGCGCGGCGAACTGGGCAGCGCCTATGACAACTATGCCAGGCAGGTGCCGATGCTGGTGCCGTTCGCGCCAGCCCGATACGGCAGGTGAGCGCCGTCTCAGCCTGATTTTCTTGCCGCACTGCTTTGCTGGAAGTGTTCGACAGCGCCATCGATTTAACCCAATCATGTTTCGACTGCTCAAAAACCGACCTGACGGGGGGCGGGTAGTTCGGGTCTGCCAGCGCGCCGACCGCAACGCCGATGAAAGACGGCAGCTTGTCGGCCTTCCAATAGATCGTCGATCCGCAGTCTGGACAGAAGTAGGTGTGGACTTTGCCGCCGCTTGCTGCGTCGCGAGTGAACTCTTTCGCGGTTCCGGAGATGGCAACGGCGTCGACCGGATAAAAGGCGCCGACGCCAAATGGCGCGCCAGTCCTGCGTTGGCAGTCAAGACAATGACAGGCGACGACCAGTTTTGATGGTCCTGGAAGCGTGAGCGTCAGAGCACCGCAACTGCATCGGGCATCACTCATTGCAAAACTTCCTTTTTCAGAAGCGTTGATTTCAAACCGAGACACTCCCGAACGTGGGGAGCTGTTGAGATCGAGGTCAGGCTGAGGGGAATAGAAGATCGGCGCGAAGCGACTGGAATGGTGGATTCCGGGAACCGCAACGGGGCGCGCTTTGGGGTGCGGGAGCACCGAATCCGCAGGCCGGCTGAATATCGAATGCCCGAGTCTAGAGCATTCTGAGAAGCGCACCACCTATTGAATATCCGGCGCCAAACGCGCAGATCAAGCCGAAATCCCCGGGCTTCATATCGGCATGGTTCTCCGACAGCGCCACGATCGCGCCGGCGCCCGCCGTGTTGCCCAGCCGCTCCAGCACCATCGGCGCGCGATCGTGGTCGACCTCGTGGCCGAACGACAGTTTCAGAATCATGGCGTTCATGCGCGCATTGGCCTGATGCAGCCAGAAGCGTCGGACCGCTTGCGGCGTCAGCCCGTGCTCGGCCAGGAATTCGACGATGAATTTGTGCCCGGCGACGGTGACTTCCTTGAACACCTTGTTGCCGACCTGCTTGATCAGGTTTCCCTCCAGATTGATCATGTAGGGATCATCCTGAGCGGTGCGGGTGTGATAGCCCAGATTGGTGCGGATGTTGTTCGACAACTGCGTCCAGGTGCGCGTTTCCAGCACCTCGAAGCGGCCCGGCCGCTTTTCGCCCTGCGCCAGCCCTTCGACCACCATCGACACCGAGGCGTCACCGAAGATGAAATGCGTCTGCCGGTCGCGAAAATTGAGATGGCCGGTGATGATCTCGGGCGTCGTCACCAGAATGCGCTTGTGCGCGCCAGACCGCACCAGGTTGACGGCGATGTGCAAAGCGGCTGCGGCTGAAGAGCAGCCGAGCCCCATGTCGAATCCGGCGCCCTTGGTGCCAAGCGCTGCCTGCATTTCGATGGCGATCGCCGGATAGGGCCGCTGGTGATGCGAGGCCGAGCAGATCACCAGGTCGATATCGGACGCCTTCAGCCGGGCATGGTCGAGAGCCTTTCGCGCCGAGGCAATGCCGAACTCGGCCTGAAGCGACAGCGCGTCATCGGCCCGTGCCGGAATGCGCGGCGCCATGCGGGTCGGGTCGAGAATGCCTTCGCGCTCGATCACGTGGCGTGTGCGTACGCCCGAGGCGTGGACGATGAAGTCGCTGTCCGATTTCGCCAGCGGCGCCTCGTCGGTGCCCTGGCGGCGCGCGTTCTCCATGTCGACCCAGGCATTGAAGCTGGCGACCAGTTCTTCATTGGTGATCTTGGGTTCGGGGATTTCAACGCCAATGCCGCTGATGATGACGCGATGCATGTGTCCAGTCCGTCCCATCCGCAGGCGTTGCGGGCTTCATGTGGGCGCCGAAACGCTCGGGCGCAACACTTTTCTCACCGAGGCGGTTTACGCCGGCTTAAATCTGACTTCACCAGGCGCACAGCTTGGTGTTGGTCTGCGGGTTGTTCCAGCAGGCGCCGTCGTCGCGACTGCGCACGAACTGTCCCGGCAGCGGAACATTGCGGCGGCCGAGATTGACATAGCCATAGGCAAAGCCCGGCCCGTCGATCTCCAGGACATAGGTCGGGTAGCCCGGCGCCGAGATGCGGAAGCTGCCCGCGTCGTCGATCGCCCTGTAGCTGCATGAGAAATAGCCGTCATCGCTGGTATAGCAGCGCGCCCGCTTGGCCTCCGCCGAGATCGAGAACGCCAGAAGCACTGCCGCGCACACGCCGCCGCCGAAAAGCATCTTTTTCAGTGTCATCACCCACCCCTGCCACGGGCCATCGTGACCCCAACGCGATGAAATGCGCACGGCGGCGAAACCGGGTCAAGCGGCCGCAACTGGCGCGACAATCAGGCCCGCTTGGCGACGATGAAGATGCGCGGAAAGCGCAAAAGCACCTTGCCGTTTGCCGTCTGCGGATAGGCCTTGGCGATCTTCGCCGTGTAGCTGTCGAGGAACATTTTGCGCTCGTCCGCCTCGAGCGGATCGAGGAACGGTTTCAACCCGGTCGATTTCACCCATTCAACGATCGCCTCTGCGTCGGCAAGCGGATGGTTGTAGATGGTGTGCCAGATGTCCAGCCGATCGCTGAGCGGCGACAACAGATCATAATAGAACGAAACCGACGGCAGCGGAGCGCGCGCCGCACCCTTGATCTTGTCGGCAAACGGCATTTCGGCCGCGGTCGCCCGCATCAGGCGATGCGAGTCCTCGCCCATATTGTCGGGCATCTGGACGGCGAGCGCGCCGCCCGGGGCCAAAAAACCCATCAGCCGCTGGAAGACCGCCGGATGCTCGGGCAGCCACTGGAACACCGCGTTGGCGAAGATCACATCGACCGGCACTGCCGGCTGCCATTTGGAGGCATCTGCCAGGTCAAAGGTGACGTCAGGCAGGCGCGCCCTCGCCTTCTCGATCATGTCGGGCGACGTGTCGAAGCCGCTCACCTGCGCATCCGGCCAGCGTTCGACAAGCAGCTCGGTCGAGTTGCCCGGACCACATCCGATGTCGACGACCCGGCGCGGGAAATCCACCGGTACCTGCGCCGCGAGATCACGCGCGGGTCGCGTGCGCTCGTCCTCGAATTTCAGATATTGGGCGGCGGACCAATCAGCCATGTGAGCTCCTCATGTCGCTTGAGAATTCGCCGCCCGAAAAACCCTTACCGCGTCAGCCTCTTGTAGGTCATGCGGTGCGGGTTGACGGCATCCGGCCCGAGGCGGCGGATCTTGTCCTGCTCGTAGTCCTCGAAATTGCCCTCGAACCATTCGACATGGCTGTCACCCTCGAAGGCGAGGATGTGTGTCGCCAGGCGGTCGAGGAACATACGATCGTGCGAGATGATAACCGCGCAGCCGCCAAAATTTTCCAGCGCGTCTTCGAGCGCCGCCAGCGTTTCCGTATCGAGGTCGTTGGTCGGTTCGTCGAGCAGCAGCACGTTGCCGCCGGTCTTCAGCATCTTGGCCAGGTGCACGCGGTTGCGCTGGCCGCCGGAGAGGTTGCCGACCTTCTGCTGCTGGTCGCCGCCCCGGAAGTTGAACGACGCGCAATAGGCGCGCGTATTGGCTTCGAACTTGCCGAGCTTGACCACTTCGGCGCCGCCGGAAATCTCTTCCCAAACCGTCTTTGACGGATCGAGCGCATCGCGGCTTTGGTCGACATAGCCGAGCTTGACCGTCTCGCCGACGCGGACCGTGCCGGCATCCGGCTTTTCCTGGCCGGTGATCATGCGGAACAGCGTCGTCTTGCCGGCGCCGTTCGGGCCGATGACGCCAACGATGCCGCCGGGCGGCAGCTTGAATTCCAGGCCGTCGATCAGCAGCGTGTCGCCAAAGCCCTTCGACAGGCCGTCGACCTCGATCACCACATTGCCGAGCCGCTCGCCATGCGGGATGACGATCTGCGTGTCCGTCGGCCGCCGCTTGTCGGCTGCATCCAGGAGATCCTGGAATGCCTGGATACGCGCCTTGGACTTGGTCTGGCGGGCCTTGGGGCTCGACTGGATCCACTCGCGCTCGCGGCCGATGGCGCGCTGGCGGGCATCGTCTTCGCGGCCTTCCTGCTTGAGGCGCTTGGCCTTGGCTTCGAGATACTTGGTGTAGTTGCCCTCGTAGGGGATGCCGCGGCCACGGTCGAGTTCGAGGATCCAGCCGGTGACATTGTCGAGGAAGTAGCGATCGTGGGTGATGATCATCACCGCGCCCGGATAGGCGCGCAGATGCTTTTCCAGCCACGCCGTGGTCTCGGCGTCGAGATGGTTGGTCGGTTCGTCGAGCAGGAGCAGATCGGGCTGGCGCAGCAAGAGCTGGCAGAGCGCGACGCGGCGGCGTTCGCCGCCCGACAGCTTGGTGACGTCGGCGTCCTTGGGCGGGCAGCCCAGCGCTTCCATCGCCATCTCGACCTGCTGTTCGAGGTCCCACAGGTTCAGCCGGTCCATCTCATCCTGGAGCTTGGCCGACTCGTCGGCCGTCTCGTCGGAATAGTTCATCATCAGTTCGTTGTAGCGTTCGATGATGGCGGTCTTGGCGGCGACGCCTTCCATGATGTTCTCGAACACGGTCTTCTTCGCATCGAGCGCCGGCTCCTGTGCCAAATAGCCAACGGTGGCGCCTTCGGCGAGCCACGCCTCGCCGTTCCACTCCTTGTCGAGCCCGGCCATGATCTTGAGGATCGTCGACTTGCCGGCGCCGTTGGGGCCGAGAATGCCGATCTTGGCATCTGGATAGAAGGACAGATGGATGTTCTCGAGCACCTTCTTGGTGCCATAGGCCTTGTTGAGGCCGGCCATGTGATAGATGAACTGGCGTGCCACGCGCGCTTTCCCTGAAAAAACTGACTGGCCCAGAGAAACTGACTGGATTTGTCAAATTGAATGGAGGTTGGCCGCTATGTAGGCGATGCGGCGGCGAACGGCAATCGCTTTTGCCGCTTCTGGCCGGGCACACGCGGAAGTGTCCGCCAGGGCTGAAGTTTTCCGCCGGCCGCCGGGCGCGATGAAAGCTCCGGTTAACCCTTCGGCGTCAAAACAGGATCGAGTGGAATCGCCGGCTTGTCGCGATTCAGGAGAAAGATCGGATCGACGGCATTGCTGAACAGTTTCCTGCTCCTTGCCGAAGCGGTCGTCTACTTCAGCGTCATGGTGACGCTTTTCCACTTCAGGAAGCGCATCGGCCTCGGCGTCTTCGTCTGCGCGCTTGGCGTCATGCACTTCCTCGAGACCTACCTCGCCAGCGTCTTTTACGTCGCCTTGCCGTTCGGCATGGTCTCGCCGGGCTCGGCGGTGCTGTTTTCCGGCAAGCTGGTCATGCTTTTGCTGCTCTACATGAAGGAGGACGCCGCCACCGTCCGTCAGCCGATCTATGGTCTGCTGCTTGGCAATGCGCTGATGATCGGGCTGGTTCTGCTGTTGCGCCTGCACGCCATCGCCCCGCTGTCCGATGGCAGGCTCCCTGACATCGGTTTCATCGACGAGATGGGCTGGCTGATGGTGTGGGGGACGACGCTGCTGTTCGTCGACGCCATCCTGATCATCCTGCTTTATGAAAAGCTCGGTCGATACCTGCGCAAGGCACAGTTCGCGCGCATCCTGATTTCGGTCGCCTGCGTGCTCACCTTCGACCAGGCGGGGTTCTTTACCGCGCTGCATTTCGTCGCTGGCGCGCCGATCGCGGTGTTTTTCGGCGGCTGGTTTGCCAAGATGGTCGCCGCGCTGACCTACAGCACCATGCTCGTCGCCTATCTCAGATGGTTCGAAGAACGCCAGATCGCGCTACCGCGCGGACTGACCGACATCTTCGACACGCTGACCTATCGCGAGCGCTACGAAGCGCTGGTCGAACATGTCGGCCGTGACGGCCTGACAGGCCTGCTGCATAGGGGCCGCTTCGACAGCGATGGCGAAGCCGCCGTCCAGGTCAGCCTGCGCACGGCGAAGCCGCTCAGCCTTCTGATCATCGATGTCGACCATTTCAAGTCGATCAACGACCGTTTCGGCCATGCCGAAGGCGACAAGGTGCTGAAAGCCGTTGCGACCCTGCTTGGCGAGGCGGCAAGCGCGGAAGACCAGGTGTTTCGGATCGGCGGCGAGGAATTCGCCATCCTCAGTTCGCGTCCGCACTCGGTCGCCAGGCTGTTCGGCGAGAGCATCCGCTATGCGGTCAAGGCCTCCGCCAACACCAGCCGCTTCGACCTGACCGTTAGCGCCGGCGTCTCCAGCGTCAGCGAAACGACGCGCTGCCTTGCCGATCTGTTCGCGCTTGCCGACCAGCGTCTCTACAAGGCCAAGTCGACCGGACGCGATCGCGTCGTTGGCGAGCCGGACAGCTACGAGGCCGATGCCGCCGTTGCATGGACCAAATCCGCTCAGATCTAAGGCACGGTCCTGTGAAGCTTACGACGACTTTTTCTGCCGCCGAATGCCGGCCAAAGTAGAGACCGCCATCAATGCGATCGCCAGCCATTTCAGTGCGGTGATGATCGGTCCGGCTTCGATGTCATAGGCAATGAACAGCAGGATGCCTGGCACCAGCAGGCCGCACATGATCAGCATGATGCGGTTGATCTGCCAGGACACTCTTGACGCTAGCGCCTCGTCGCCGGGCGCGGCTACAAGCGCCGCACGGCACCGCGTTGCTGGCCACCAGCACTGCCGAGAGGCGCATCGAGATCGGCAGGCCAAGCCCGATGATGAGGAAGGCGCAGGCCGCCAGCAGCAGCGAAAACTTCAGCGCGCTGGTCTCGGCCGGAACGGGAAACAGTACTGTCGCCAGCGGCAGGAAGACGCCGAAAATGCCGAGCGAAGCAATGGTGATGAAGATCACCGCATTGACGATCGTGAACAGCTGGTAGGTGCCGGCGCCGATCGGTTCGGAGAGCGTCCGCATGCGGGCCCATTCGGCATCGGTATAGGAAAAACCCGGCCATTCCATGCGCCCGTCGCTGATCGCGACCATGCCCTTGGCCCAGAAGGCCAGCCGCGCCAGCGCGCTGCTCGTCATGCCAACCATTGAGACCGCCGCCCTGATGATGTTCCGCGCAGCATAGCACCACGACGAGGCAAGGTGACAGTCCGGCGTCGGCCTTCAGCCAGTGCTTACTGGAACCCGATCGCGTCCACGGTGCCGGTCGGGCACCCGGCCTTGTTGGTCGGCACCGAAGCCAGCAGGAGGTCCTTGAGCGAGCTGTCGGGACCGATCGGGCCGGCAAGGCCGAGCGTCAGTTCTCCGATCAGCCGCCTGCCGCTGGACGGATCGATGACACAGGAGACGCGCACCCGGTCCCCTGCCCCAGCGCCAAAGGCGCTGTCGAAGGCGCCGCGGATCTGGTCCGCCGTCAGCTTGCCGCCGATGTTCTTGGCAAAGAGATCGCGCACCGGCGAGCTGTTCACCGCGCGCATCAAATTGAGCGCGTCGGAGAAATAGTCCTGCTGGCTCTTGCCGTAGCAGGTGCCGTGCTTGATCCATTCATGCCGCTCGAGATGGGAAGCGGTACCCGGCATCACCTGGTCGAGCTCCGTGCGGGTGCTGGCATCCAGATTGACCGGTGGCAGGTCCTTCCAGTGGGCCGGATTGTCATTGGCCTTGTCGCTCGCTGTCGCCTGGCAATAGAAATTGCCGTTCGGCTGCGGCCACAGCCCGTGCAAGGTGAAATGCGTGGCGTCGAAATCGCCTGCGCTTTGCGCCTTGCATTCGGTCTTGCTCGACTTGGTCTCGCAAAAAGCCGGCTGCCAGCTCAGCGCGAAGACATATTCAGGCTTTCCCGAGGCCGCCGGCTTGCCTTGCCCGCCAGGTGCTGCCGGCACCGTCGCGGCGCTGCTGCCGGACACGTGGCCGCAGCTGACCTTCACCCAGCGGCGCTCCGGATCGGCCCCCGGCACCAGGATGAGATAATGCGTAGGCGCATCCTTGTTGCCGGCAAGCAGCTGGTAGCTCTGTCCAGCATCGGTCGACACATTGCCGGGGTTCTTGCCGTTCTTGATGGCTTGCATTGCCGGACAGGCCGCATCGGCGACGAAGGTGCCCCTCATCTTGACATCGGCACGCGCCGCACCGGCCAGCGAGGCCGCCAGCATGGCCAATCCGAAAACAACACCAATGCGCATAGGAATCCCCGGCTGAAGAAGTGGGCGACAGACTGGAAGCTGTCTCCATGTCAGAATTGCGATATTTTGCTGGCCAAACGCAAGAAACATCGTCGCGGAAAGTCAGGCAGGGCGGATTGACGCAAAACCGGTGCCGGCGCAAACAAAGCCGGCGCCACGATGGCGGTCAGACAGGAGACCGAGCGGCATGTCATTCAGCCAGCAGCGCGTGGTTCGCTCGCCGACGGGTGCCGACCTCAATCTCTTCGTCAGGCAGGCCGATGGCAGGCCACGTGCCGTCGTGCAGATCAATCACGGGCTGGCAGAGCACGCCGCGCGCTATGCCCGCTTCGCCGATTTTCTTGGCCCGCGCGGATACCACGTCTATGTCCACGACCATCGCGGCCATGGCGCGACTAAGGCGCTCGATGCGCCACTCGGCAAATTCGCCGACCAGGATGGCCCCGCCAAGGTGATCGCCGATGTCGGCGCCGTCCATGATCTCATCGCCCGCGAACAGCCAAACCTGCCGGTCATCCTATTTGGCCATTCGATGGGTGCGTCCGTGGCGCTGAACTTCCTGTTGCACCACTCGCCACGCGTTCATGCGGCCGCGATCTGGAACGGCAACTTCTCGCAACGCCTGCTCGGCCAGCTGGCCTTGGGTATTCTTGGCTGGGAACGCATGCGGCTGGGCTCGGATGTCCCATCGCGCCTGCTGCCGAAACTCACCTTTCGGGCCTGGGGCAAGGCCGTGCCCAATCACCGCACGCTGTTCGACTGGCTGTCGCGCGACGAGGCTGAGGTGGCGAAGTACATTGCCGATCCGCTCTGCGGTTGGGACGCGTCGGTGTCGATGTGGCGCGACGTCGTCGGCATGGCGCTGAATGGTGGCAGGGACGCCTGCTTTGCCGGCATCAGGCGCGATCTCCCAGTCAGCGTCGTCGGTGGCGAGAAGGATCCCGCCTCGGACTACGGCAAAGGGATCACCCATCTTGCCAATCGCATGCGCATGATGGGGTTTTCGAATCTGGTTTCAAAGGTTTACGCCGACACCCGCCACGAAAGCCTGAACGAGGTCAACCGCGACATCATCATGGACGATTTCGCGACCTGGGCCAACGGCTTGCTAGAACAGTAACGCGGCCAAAGCGGTGCGAATCCGCGTCGAACTGGCACCTTGGCCCATTGCAAGGGCCGTGACAGCCACCGCCGGGCTTGATAGAGGCTCTGCTTTCGCAGCAATCAAAGTGATTGCAGCAACCACGGTGATTTATGGCCGAACCCCCACTGAAAGGCGTCCGCGTCGTCGAACTCGCCCGCATCCTTGCCGGACCTTGGGCCGGGCAATTGCTTGCCGATCTCGGCGCCGATGTCATTAAGGTCGAGAGCCCCGACGGCGGCGACGATACCCGCAAATGGGGCCCGCCCTTCGTCATGGGCAAGGACGGCGAGAACCTGTCGGCCGCCTATTACCACTCCTGCAATCGCGGCAAGCGCTCCATCGCCATCGACTTCTCGACACCGGAGGGTGCCGAAACGGTGCGCCGGCTGGTCGCGACGTCGGATGTGCTGATAGAGAACTTCAAGCTCGGCGGCCTCAAGAAATACGGCCTCGACTACGACAGCCTGAAGAAGATCAATCCTCGCCTCGTCTACTGCTCGATCACCGGCTTCGGCCAGGATGGACCCTACGCGCCGCGCGCCGGCTATGATTTCATCATCCAGGCCATGGCCGGCATGATGTCGATCACCGGCGAGGTCGGCCGCGAGCCGCAAAAGGCCGGCGTCGCCATCTCCGACATCTTCACCGGCCTTTATTCGGTCATCGCCATCCAGGCGGCATTGCGTCATGCCGAACAGACCGGCGACGGCCAGCATATCGACATGGCGCTCTTCGACACCCAGATCTCGGCGCTCGGCAACCAGAACCTCAACTATCTCGTTTCCGGCAAGTCGCCGGTGCAGATGGGCAATGCGCATATGAACATCGCGCCTTACGAGGTGGTCCCGGTCAGGGATGGKCACATCATCCTGGCGGTCGGCAATGACGGCCAGTTCGTCAAATTCTGTGCCGCCGTCGGGCTCGACGATTTGCCCGCAAATCCCGACTTCGCCACCAACCCTGCCCGCGTAACCAACCGGGTCAAGCTGCGCGAGCACATGATCGAGGCGCTGAAGATTTTTGATCGCGACCCGCTGCTGGCAAAGCTGGAGGCGGCCAGCGTGCCGGCGAGCCCGATCAACACGATCGGCCAGATGTTTGCCGACCCGCAGACGATCGCGCGCGGCATGCGGCTCGACCTTGACGACGGCCAGGGCAATCTTCTGCCATCGGTGCGCGCACCGATGGTGATGTCCGGCACGCCGCTCGTCTATGAGCGTCCCTCGCCGCGCCTTGGCGAGCACACGCAAGAAATCCTTGCCGAACTGGAGAAGTCTGGACAATGAAGACTGGCGGACAACTGATCGTCGACGCACTCGAAGCCAACGGCACCGACCGCATCTATTGCGTGCCTGGCGAATCGTACCTGGCGGTGCTCGACGCGCTGCACGATTCAGCGATCCGCACCATCGTCTGCCGCCAGGAAGGCGGCGCCGCCATGATGGCCGATTGCCACGGCCGCCTGACCGGCAAGCCCGGCATCTGCTTCGTCACCCGCGGGCCCGGCGCTACCAATGCGTCCGCCGGCATCCACATCGCCATGCAGG
The DNA here is from genome assembly GCF_056404455.1 of Mesorhizobium sp. P2_D1. Classification (NCBI taxonomy): domain Bacteria; kingdom Pseudomonadati; phylum Pseudomonadota; class Alphaproteobacteria; order Hyphomicrobiales; family Phyllobacteriaceae; genus Mesorhizobium; species Mesorhizobium sp. P2_D1. The sequence continues at coordinate 76,067 of NZ_JBFUDZ010000011.1, read as the reverse complement.
ACTCGGTTCCCGTCATCCTGTTCATCGGCCAGGTCGCCAGCCACGCCAAGGAGCGCGAGGCCTTCCAGGAAGTCGACTACAAGCGTTTCTTCGGCGACATCGCCAAATGGGTGGTCGAGATCGACGATGCCTCGCGCATCCCGGAATTCGTCACCCGCGCCTTCGCGGTGGCGACATCGGGCCGCCCCGGCCCGGTGGTCATCTCGCTTCCCGAAGACATGCTGACCAGTGTCGTCGAAGCGCCCATCGCCTTGCCGCACACATCGGTCGAAACCCGGCCTGGCGAAGTCGAACTCGACGCGCTGGAGGCATTGCTGGCCAAGGCCAAGCGGCCATTCGTCATCCTCGGCGGCACCCGCTGGGATGCCGAGGCCGTGGCGCAGATGCGCACGATCGCCGAAGCGTGGTCGCTGCCGGTCGGCTGTTCCTTCCGCCGCCAGATGCTGTTCGACCATCTGCATCCGAACTATGCCGGCGATGTCGGCATCGGCATCAATCCGAAGCTGGCCACCGCGATCAAGCAGGCCGATCTCGTGCTGCTGATCGGCGGCCGCATGGGCGAAATGCCGTCGTCCGACTACACGCTGCTGAAAAGCCCCTACCCCGACCAGACGCTGGTCCATGTCCATGCCGATGCCGGCGAACTCGGCCGCGTCTACCGGCCGACACTGGCAATCAACGCCTCGCCTTCGGCCTTCGTTCAAGCCTTCGCCAAGCGCAGGCCGGCCGCCGCGCCCGTCTGGGCAGCCGAGACGCCAAAGCTGCATGCGGCCTATCTCGACTGGTCGACGCCGCCGGAGAGCGGTCCCGGCCCGGTCCAGATGGGGCCGATCATGAACTACCTCGAAAAGGTGTTGCCCGACGACGCCATCCTCACCAACGGCGCCGGCAATTACGCGACCTGGGTGCATCGCTTCCACCGCTCGCGCCGCTTCGCCACGCAGGCAGCCCCGACGTCAGGCTCGATGGGCTATGGCACCCCTGCCGCGGTCGCCGCCAAAGGGCTGTTCCCGGATCGCATGGTGGTTGCCTTTGCCGGCGACGGCTGCTTCCTGATGAACGGGCAGGAGTTCGCCACCGCCGTCCAGTATGACCTGTCGATCATCGTCGTCGTCGTCAACAATGGCATCTACGGCACCATCCGCATGCATCAGGAGCGCGAATATCCCGGCCGCGTCGTTGCCACGGATCTCAAGAACCCCGACTTTGCGGCCTTGGCCCGCGCCTATGGCGGCCATGGCGAGACTGTCGAGAAGACCGCGGATTTCGCTTCCGCCTTCGAGCGTGCCCGCGCCAGCGGCAAACCGGCGATCGTCGAGATCAGGCTCGACCCCGAGGCGATCACGCCGACCCGGACGATGACCCAGATCCGCGACAAGGCCTGAGCACCAACGGCATAGGTCGAACAGCGTCGCGTCCCCCTCCATCCTACCGGACGGAGGGGGACGCTGTTCCTTAACTTCGAGGTAATTCAGTCCCCCAGTCCCCCGGGGCGACGTTGTCCTACTTCGCCTTTTCGATCTGGCCGCGGATCTCGCCGTCCTTGTTGGCGGCGGTGTGGACGTTGACGTAGTATTTGCCGGCCTCGAGGTCAGCGGCCTGCGCATCGGTCAACGTCTCCGATCCCTTGATCGGGCTCTTGAGCTTTTTGAACGGGATGACGGGTCCAGCGTTTTCACCCATCGCCGCCGGGCCGTGAATGTGCGCGGCCGTCGCCGGCCCGCTGAGACCGGAATATTTGACGTTCCAGCTGAGCTTCTTCTTGGCCGTATCGAACGTAAGAGTGGCCGTGCCTTTGCCCTTCGTTGTGACGGGCGGGCTCTGCTGGCCGCCATCGAGCGTCGCAGTGAACTTTTCCGTGTCGGCCAAGGCCGGCGAGACAAGGAAGATAGAAACAGTGACGGCAAGTGCCGAAACGATCGGCGAAATGGACTGCATGCGCATTTTAGAAACCTCCGTTGGATGAAACACCCTGCGGCCCCCCAGCGCATGGATACATCACCACAACGATCTACCGGCCAAAAGTATCCTCGGCGCACGCATATGTGATGACGACCGATAAAGAGAGAGGCGGTTGCCCGCCCCTCCTGGGATTATCCAACTCAAAGCTGCGACGGCGCCTCCGCCTCGCTGCCGAGGCGCGCCTCGGAGACGGTCAGACCGCTGCCAGCGCCTGCGTCAGGTCGGCGATCAAATCGTCCGGATGCTCTACACCGATCGACAGCCTGACCGTGGTCTCCAGCACGCCGATACGTTGGCGCACGTCGAAGGGTATCCCCGAATGGGTCATGGCTGCTGGGTGGCTGGCCAGCGATTCCGTTCCGCCGAGGCTTACAGCCAGTTTGAATATCTGCAGGCCGTTGAGAAAGGCGAAAGCCGCCTTCTGTCCGCCGCGTATGTCGAAGGAGAAGGTCGAGCCGGCGCCGCTGCACTGTGCCTTATAGGCGCGGCCGGCCGGCGTATCCTCGCCCAGGAACGGCAGGTAATGCACCTTCTCGACCTTGGCATGATCGCGCAGGAATTCAGCGACCATGCGCGCATTGTCGTTCGCCCGCTCCATGCGGATCGACAGCGTCTCCAGCGAACGGCCAAGCATCCAGCAGGAATGCGGGTCGAGCTGCGTGCCGATCGCACCGCGCAGCGCCTTGATCGGCTTGGTGACGGCCTTGCTGCCCATGGCGGCACCCGCGATCAGGTCGGAATGGCCGCCGACATATTTGGTCAGCGAATAGACGGACACATCGGCGCCGTGTTCGATGGGCCTCTGGAACACCGGACCAAGCAGCGTGTTGTCGCAGACGATGATCGGCGCCGATCCCTGGCTTGCGCCGATCTCGTCGGCGATTTTCCGCATCAGCGCGATGTCGACGAGGCTGTTGGTCGGATTTGACGGCGTCTCGATCAGGATGACCGAGACACGGCCCTTCGCGACTGCAGCGTCGGCTGCCGCGCGCACGGCCGTCTCGTCGACACCGTCCGCGAAGCCGACAGCACCGATACCGAAGCCGGAAAGCGTGCGCGTCAAGAGCGTCTCGGTGCCGCCATAGAGCGGCTGCGAATGCAGGATGACGTCGCCCGGACGAGCATAGGCGAGAAGTGTCGTCGCGATCGCCGACATGCCTGACGAAAACAGGATGCAGGCATCCGTCCCCTCATAGATCGCCAGCCGGTCCTCGACGATCTCACTGTTGGGATGGTTGAAGCGCGAATAGACCAGACCGGACGCCGTACCGCTCGGCGGCTCCTTGCGACCGGACGTGTAGTCGAAGAAGTCGCGTCCCTCTTCCGCCGACTTGAACACGAATGTCGAGGTCAGGAACACCGGTGGCTTGACCGCGCCCTCCGAAAGCTGCGGATCGAAGCCATAGCTCAGCATCAGCGTCTCCGGATGGAGCTTATGGTTGCCGATATGGGTTTTCGACGGGCGTGGCGCGGGCATGGCTTTTTCCTGCTTCTTCGAGGAGTGTCGCACGGCAATTTATGCGATCCCCATCGCGCAGTCCTTGCTATTTTTGGGCGCACATGGCTGCATCCTCGCAACAAATTGCCGGGAGAGGCCGAAAGTGCAGCAAAAGATAGCCGATGATTTCGACCGCAGGATTTTGCAGGAACTGCAGGCCGACGCCCGCATCACCAACAACGAGCTTGCCGAACGGATAGGCCTGTCGCCGTCGCCCTGTCTGAGGCGGGTGCGGCGGCTGGAGGAGACCGGCGTCATCAGAGGCTACACCACGCTGGTCGATCCGGCCGCCTTCGGCTGGAGCATGGTCGCCATCGCCACCGTCCGGCTCAGCCGTCAGAACGAGGACGAGATCGTCATGTTCGAGGACGCGATCCGCGGCTGGGAAGAGGTGCTGGAATGCCACCTCGTCACCGGTTCGCGCGACTATGTGCTGAAGGTGGTGACTGGCAGCCTCGAACAGTACGAGCGCTTCATCAAGGAAAAGATCGCGCGGCTGAAATGCGTCGCCTCGATCGAGACCAGCTTCGTCATGAACACCATAAAGGAACGGCGCCTCTGACAGAGGCGCCGTTCGTCAATATCAAGATATTGCCGGCTAGGCTTACTTGACCGCCTTGTCGGTGATGGCCGTGGTGTAGGCGCCTTTCGGCTCCTTGGTGATGATCTTCTGGTCGAGCAGCGCCTTGGCGGTGCGCTCGTAGGTCGCCGGATCGAGCTTGCCGTCGGCATTGTCGATCAGCTTGGCGACTTCGCTCATCATCCGCTTCTGGTGGTTCTCGTCCTGGCCGCCACCGTCCATGACGATGCCTGCGGCCTCGTCATTGTTGTCGATGGCATATTTCCAGCCCTTCATCGAGGCACGCACGAAACGCACCATCTTGTCTACGAACGCCGGATCCTTGAGCTTGTCTTCCGACGCATAGAGCCCGTCCTCGAGCAGGTCGTTGCCCATCGCCGAATAGTTGAACACGGTCAGCTGTTCCGGCTTGTAGCCGGCGTCGATCAGCTGCCAGTATTCGTTGTAGGTCATGACCGAGATGCAGTCGGCCTGCTTCTGGATCAGCGGCTGCACGTCAAAGCTCTGCTTCAGAACGGTGACGCCATCCGGGCCGCCTTCGGTCTTCAGGCCAAGCTTGTTCATCCAGGCGTAGAACGGATATTCGTTGCCGAAGAACCAGACGCCGAGCGTGTGGCCCTTGAAGTCGGCTTCGGTCTTGATCGGGCCGTCCTTCGGGCAGACCAGTTCCATGCCGGCCTTCTTGAACGGCTGGGCGATGTTGACCAGCGGCACGCCCTTTTCGCGAGCGGCCAGCGCACCACCCATCCAGTCGACGATGACGTCGGCGCCGCCGCCGGCGATCACCTGCTCGGGCGCAATGTCGGGACCGCCCGGCTTGATGTCGACGTCGAGACCTTCGGCCTCGTAGAAACCCTTGGCCTTGGCAACATAGTAGCCGGCAAACTGGGCCTGCGTGACCCATTTCAGTTGCAACGTCACCTTGTCGGCGGCCATTGCCTGGAAAGCGGCTAGCGACATTGCGCCAGCCAGGACAGGAATAATCAGTCTTTTCATCTTTTTACCCTCTGAAGTTAGTACCCTTAAACCCACCGCCCTATCCACCACGGACAGAGGGATGCCAAAACGTGACGGCTCTTTCGACAAGAGCGACCACGCCATAAAAGACCGAACCCGCAAGTGCTGCAACTGCGATTTCGGCCCAGACCATGTCGATGTTCATCCGCCCGACCTCGGTCGAGATGCGGAAGCCCATGCCGACGACAGGCGTACCGAAGAACTCGGCGACGATGGCGCCGATCAGCGCCAGCGTCGAGTTGATCTTCAGCGCATTGAAGATGAAAGGCGCTGCTGCCGGCAGCCGGAGTTTCAGCAGCGTCTGCCAGTAGCCCGACGCGTAGGTGCGCATCAGGTCGCGCTCCATATGGCCGGACGCGGCGAGCCCAGCCACCGTGTTCACCAGCATCGGGAAGAAGGTCATGATGATGACGACGGCCGCCTTGGATTGCCAGTCGAAGCCGAACCACATGACCATGATCGGGGCGACGCCGATGATCGGCAGCGCCGAGACCATGTTGCCGATCGGCAAGAGCCCGCGGCGGAGGAACGGCACGCGATCGGCGAGGATCGCGGTGATGAAGCCGGCACCGCTGCCCACGACATACCCGAAGATCACCGCCTTGAAGATCGTCTGCCGGACATCGGCGCCGAGCACCGGCAGCGAGTTGGCGATGCGCGCGCCGATGGCGCTTGGCGGCGGCAAAAGGATGAAGGGAATGCCGGCGCCCCGCGTCACGGCTTCCCAGATGATCAGGATCCAGGCGCCGAAAATGGCGGGGATGATCAGGCGCAGCACGCTCCGGGCCCAGTTCGCCATCGGGCGAAGCTCCGACAGGACGGCGACGCAGCGCCAGCCGAGCAGCCAGGCAGCCGTGAGCAGCAGGAAGTACGGCGCCAGTGCCGTGCCTTCAAAACCGGTGATGCCCGATATCAGCAACCATGCGACGAGGTGGGCGCCGACAAACAGCACCACCGCCTCTGCAAGGGGCGGAATCCTGGTCATCGAGATCAGCGCCGCCAGCACGGCCAGGCCGAAGATCAAGCCCTTCGTTGTGAGGTAGGGGTAGTTGAAGCTGACTGCCGGGTCGGCAAGCGCTGCCGCTTCGGGCTTCGACATCGCGCCGAGCGCCACGGCGATCAGGCACAGTGCGATGGCGAGCACCGCTTGCCACGAGGGTTTCAGCCAGTTCATGCCGGCCTCCCGCCCATGGCGCGGTCGACGATACGCCCGGCAATGCCGACCACCATGACCAGAAGTGCGGCCACCACCGAACCGGCGACCAGCGCCGACCAGATGTCGATGGACTGGCTGTAATAGGCGCCGGCCAGAAGCTTGGCGCCGATCCCCGCGACAGCACCTGTCGGCAGTTCGCCGACGATGGCACCGACCAGGCTCGCCGCCACGGCCACCTTCATCGATGTGAACAGGAACGGCACCGAGGCCGGCACGCGCAACTTCCAGAAGGTCTGCGACGCGCTGGCATTGTAGGTGTGCATCAGGTCGAGATGCATGATCTCCGGCGAGCGCAGGCCCTTCACCATGCCCACGGTCACCGGGAAGAACGACAGATAGGTCGAGATCATCGCCTTCGGGATGAGCCCGGTGATGCCGACCGCCGCCAGCACGACGATGATCATCGGCGCCACCGCCAGGATGGGAATGGTCTGCGAGGCGATGATCCACGGCATCAGGCTGCGGTCTAGCGTCGCCACATGCACGATGCCGACGGCGATGATAATGCCGAGCCCAGTGCCGAAAGCAAAGCCAAGCAGCGTCGACGACAGTGTCACCCAGGCATTGTAGACGAGGCTGCGGCTCGACGTGACGGGGCGCAGAAAGGTGTTCTCGAAGAAATTGACCGCCACCTGATGTGGCGCCGGCAGCGTCGGCTTCGGCTGCGACAGCGTCTTGCCGATGAATTCGCTCAAGGCAGGGGTTTCACCGGCGCGCCGGTCGAGATCGCGCTGGAACGGCGTGTTGAGGATAACGGCGAAAACGTACCAGAGCACGACCACGCCAGCGAGGATCGAGGTCACCGGAACGAGCTTGTCGCGGAAGCTGTCCATCTAGCGCACCGCCTCAATCTTCATAGCTGTGCCCTGCCCGCAGACCATCGCGGACGCGCGCGGCGATCGCCAGGAATTCCGGCGTTTCGCGGATGTGGAGCGGTCGCTCCTTCGGCAGCGTCGACTCGATGACATCAGTAACGCGGCCCGGGCGTGGCGACATGACGACAATGCGTGTCGACAGATACACGGCTTCGGGAATGGAGTGGGTGACGAAGCAGATGGTCTTGTTGGTGCGTCCCCACAGTTCCAGCAATTGCTTGTTGAGGTGGTCGCGCACGATCTCGTCCAGCGCGCCGAATGGCTCGTCCATCAACAGAAGGTCGGCGTCGAAGGCCAGGGCCCGGGCAATTGACGCGCGCTGCTGCATGCCGCCAGAAAGCTGCCAGGGATATTTCTTCTCGAAACCCGAGAGGTTGACGAGGTCGAGCGTGCGATTGATGCGCTCCGCCTGCTCTGCCTTGGAGAGGCCCATGATCTCCAGCGGCAGCCCGACATTGCGCTCGATGGTGCGCCACGGAAACAGCGCCGCGGCCTGGAAGACATAGCCATAGGCGCGTTTCTCACGCGCCTGTTCGGGCGTCATGCCGTTGACCGAAATCGTCCCCGAGGTTGGCTTCTCCAGATCGGCGATGACGCGCAGCAAGGTGGTCTTGCCGCAGCCCGACGGCCCGATGAAGGAAACGAACTCGCCCTTGCCGATGGTCAGGTCGACATTGGACAGCGCCTGCACCGGCCCGTCATTGGTCTGGAAGGTCAGTCCGAGTTGGCTTGCCGCGACGACGGCTGGCGAAATCCCCGTCATCGCTTGCTGCCTGCCTGTTCCGGCCCCTGCGGCGCCGACCGGAATCCGATTGCTTTTATCGCGATGTTGTTTTCCAGTCGCCCCTGTCCCATTGGCCCCAGTCCCACTAATTTTGTCCCACTCAATCGACGCCCGGAGTTTCCCCGATGTCGCCCACTTGTCATCTTATCCGCCCTGAAACCACTTATGAAGGCAAGCAGGGATTGACCTATTTCGCCGGCATCGCCGCTGAAACCGTCGGCTCCTCCGGCATCTGCATGCATATGCTGACCATGCCGCCCGGCGCCCGCGCCAAGGCGCACATGCACGAGAACCATGAAACGGCGATCTACGTGCTCTCCGGCGAAGTCCATACCTGGTATGGCGACCGGCTGGAGCATCATATCGTCGTCAAGGCCGGCGACCTCTTCTACATTCCGGCCGGCGTGCCGCATCTGCCGGCCAATCTCAGCGGCGCCCCGTCTTCGGCCGTCATTGCCCGCACCGATCCCAACGAACAGGAAAGCGTCGTCCTGCTGCCGGAACTGGATGCGCTGGTCGCTTGAAGCCGATGGGAACTTGATCGTCATCGGCACCGGGAGACTTCCCCCATGACATTACCGTCTGCATCGGTGATCACCAGCTTCTTGGCGCTCTTGGGGCTTTGCTTGACGGTGAACTCTGCCGGCGACTGCCCATCCTCACCTTCGGCCTCGCATTGCGCCTTGATGACCAGAGAACCGTCCGATTTCCCCTGCTTGTCGGTAAAGGTGCAGGCGCTTGCCACGGTGACCAGATCCGTGTCCGTCAGCAGCAGCATGTCCTCGGCATAGACTTCCTGGCCGTTCTTGTTGATGCAGCCGGACTTGTTGCCGTAGGGCTTGGACAGATCAATCCCCTTTGCCGGAGCCTGACCGGCAGCCAGCACGAGCGCCGTCGCAATGGACAGACCAAAACCGCGCATGCCAACGCCCCACGTCACGAACATGATTGCAGCGGCCCCATTTCTTCAAGGCCGGGAATGGTGACGAAGAAACCATCCTCACCCTTGTTGGTGACCACGATTGTTTCGATCGTCGTCCCCGCCTCGCCCTCGGCGGAACAGGTCGAAGCCAGCGATTGGGCACCCAGCACCGACGTCAATTGCTGCGCGAACCGGCAGCCGCTGCCATAGGTCTCGATGCCCTCGGCGGTCAGCACGATATAGGCATCGCTGTCCTGATAGCCGGCCTTGACGCCGGCGCAGCCGACATCATTGCCCCAGGAGCCGGCCAGCACGCCGCTCGCTGCTGCCGGGCCAGCGACAACTGCCGCCAGGACCAACGAAATGAGCGCGGCCGAGCGCTCCAAGCTCAAACCCCGGTCGCCGGGATGCCGGTGCGTTCGACCTTGCGCGGCGCGGAAATTTCCTTCCACGTCGACAGCGCCCGGTTGACCGCCGCGTTCGGCTCGCGGGCCACGAACTCGCCGTGCCCCGGCTTGGCCTTGACCTCAGCCTCCTGGATCGACAATTCGCCGCGCGAGAACACGAAGCGCGGCAGGCCGGTCACCTCGAACCCTTCGAAGACATTGTAGTCGATGACAGATTGCTGCTTCTTCGACGAGATCTTCTTCTTGCGTTTCGGATCCCAGACGACGATGTCGGCGTCAGCGCCTTCGACGATGGCGCCTTTCTTCGGGTACATGTTGAGGATCTTGGCGATGTTGGTCGAGGTCACTGCGACGAACTCGTTCATCGTCAGCCGGCCGGTGTTGACGCCGGTGGTCCACAGCACCGGCATGCGGTCTTCCAGCCCGCCGGTGCCGTTCGGGATTTTGGTGAAATCGCCGACGCCGTTACGTTTCTGCTTGGTTGTGAAGGCGCAATGGTCGGTCGCCACCACCTGCAACGAACCCGCCTGCAGGCCGGCCCACAGCGAATCCTGGTGTAATTTGTTGCGGAAGGGCGGGCTCATGACGCGGCGCGCCGCATGGTCCCAGTCCTTATTGAAATACTCGCTCTCGTCGAGCGTCAGGTGCTGGATCAGCGGCTCGCCGAACACACGCATGCCCTTCTGCCGCGCCCGGCGGATCGCCTCGTGGCTCTGCTCGCAGGAGACATGCACGACATAGAGCGGCACGCCCGCCATGTCGGCGATCATGATGGCGCGGTTGGTCGCCTCGCCTTCCACTTCCGGTGGCCGCGAATAGGCATGACCCTCGGGGCCATTGTTGCCGGCCGCCAAAAGCTTCTGCGACAGGGCGGCAACCACGTCGCCATTCTCGGCATGAACCAGCGGCAGCGCGCCAAGGTCGGCGCAGCGCTGGAACGACGCATACATCTCGTCGTCGTCGACCATCAGCGCGCCCTTGTAGGCCATGAAATGCTTGAACGACGTGATGCCCTTGTCGACGACGGTGGCCATCTCGTCGAACACCTGCTTGCCCCACCAGGTGATCGCCATGTGGAAGGAATAGTCGCAGGATGCTTTCGAGGTTTTGTTGTCCCACATCTGCAAGGCTTCCAGCAGCGACTGCTGCGGCGCCGGCAGGCAGAAATCGACCACCATTGTGGTGCCGCCGGCAAGCGCCGCGCGTGTGCCGGATTCGAAATCATCGGCCGAATAGGTGCCCATGAACGGCATTTCGAGATGGGTATGCGGATCGATGCCGCCCGGCATGACATAGCAGCCGGTGGCATCGAATTCGTGGTCGCCATGCAGGTCCGAACCGATGGCGACGATCTTGCCGTGCTTGACCAGCACATCGGCCTTCCACGTGCGGTCGGCAGTGACGATGGTGCCGTTCTTGATGACTTTGGTCATTTTCTTGTTCCCTTGTTCTCTTCGCGCTTCTTTGCGAGCGGCGTTTGGAATGCGGATTTGAGGCTCACTCCACGATGACAGCCGTCTCCACCACGGCATGGAACAGCACGTCGGCACCAGCCGACGCCCATTCCTTGGAGATATCCTCGGCCTCGTTGTGGCTGAGCCCGTCGACGCAAGGGCACATCACCATCGCGGTCGGCGCAACGCGATTGATCCAGCAGGCATCGTGGCCGGCGCCGGAGACGATGTTGCGGTGCGTATAGCCGAGGCGTTCGGCGGCATCGCGGATCGCCTTGACGCAGCCGGCGTCGAAGGTGACCGGGTCGAAAGCGCCGACCTGCTCGATCTTGTACTGGATGTCGAGCGCCTCGCAGATCGTGTCGATGCCTTCGCGGATGCGGCCGTCCATCGCATCCAGCACTTCCTTTTCGGGCGAGCGGATGTCAATGGTGAAGACGGTGCGGCCGGCGATGATGTTGCGCGAGTTGGGAAACACCTCCATATGGCCGACCGCGCCGACGGCGTCGGGCTGGTAGTCCATGGCGATCTCGTGCACCAGTTCGATCACTCGCGCCATGCCGAGCCCGGCATTGCGGCGCTTCGGCATTGGCGTCGAGCCGGTATGCGCCTCCTTGCCGGTCAGCGTCACCTGCAGCCACTTCAGCCCTTGCCCGTGGGTGACGACACCGATGTCGATGCCCTCGTCCTCGAGGATCGGTCCCTGCTCGATATGGAGTTCGAAGAAGGCATGGATCTTGCGGTCGCCGACCTTCTCGGCACCCTTCCAGCCGATGCGTTCAAGCTCCTCGCCGAATTTCTTGCCTTGCTTGTCTGTATGCTCATAGACATCGGCCTGGTCGAGCACACCGGCAAACACGCCGGATGCCATCATTGCCGGGGCAAAGCGCGCGCCTTCCTCATTCGTCCAGTTGGTGACGACGATCGGATGTTTGGTCTTGATGCCGAGATCGTTGAGCGACCGCACCACTTCAAGCCCGCCCAGCACGCCGAGCACGCCGTCATACTTGCCGCCGGTCGGCTGCGTATCGAGATGGCTGCCGACATAGACCGGCGGCAGGCTGGGATCGGCGCCTTCGCGGCGGGCAAACATCGTGCCCATCTCGTCGACGCCCATTTCGAGCCCGGCCGCATCGCACCAGCGCTTGAACAGATGCCGGCCCTCGCCGTCCTCGTCGGTCACGGTCTGGCGATTGTTGCCGCCGGCAATGCCGGGGCCGATCTTCGCCATCTCCATTATCGAATCCCACAAGCGGTCTGAATTGATTCGCAGATTCTCGCCGGGTGCGGCCATGCCAAGTCCTCTCATTTCATGTCCTGGGCGGGCGGCGGTTCCCGTCGCCACCCGTCCAGGTATAGGCAGATTAGTCTATCGAGCGCAGGACATCCCGCACATGGTCGATCAATTCGTTGATCTGGCCCTTGGTGATGATCAGCGGCGGCGACAGCGCGATGATGTCGCCGGTGGTGCGGATCAGCGCGCCGCGCTCGAACGCCTTGACGAAGGCCGAGAAGGCCCGTTTGGTCGGCTGGCCGGCGATCGGCGCCAGCTCGATCGCGCCGATCAGGCCGATGTTTCTGATATCGATGACGTTCGGCTCGCCCTTCAGCGAGTGCAGTGCGTCTTCCCAATAGGGAGCCAGTTCCTCGCCACGGGTCAGCAGGCCCTCTTCCTTGTAGGTATCGAGCGTGCCCAGGGCCGCCGCGCAGGCGATCGGATTGCCCGAATAGGTGTAGCCGTGGAAGAACTCGATCATGTGCTCGGGGCCGGTCATGAAGGCGTCGTGGATTTCCTTCTTCACGAACACCGCGCCCATCGGGATGACGCCGTTGGAAACGCCCTTGGCGGTGGTCATGATGTCGGGCGTGACGCCGAAATAGTCGGCGGCGAACGGCGTGCCGAGACGGCCGAAGCCGGTGATGACCTCGTCGAAGATCAAGAGGATGCCGTGCTTGGTGCAGATTTCGCGCAGCTTCTGCAGATAGCCCTTGGGCGGCAGGATCACACCGGTGGAACCGGCGACCGGCTCGACAATGACGGCGGCGATGGTCGAGGCGTCATGCAGGGCGACGATGCGCTCCAGCTCGTTGGCCAGTTCCGCACCATGCTCCGGCACGCCTTTGGTGAATGCGTTCTTCTCGGGCAGATGCGTGTGCGCCATGTGGTCGACGCCGCCGAGCAGCGTGCCGAACATCTTGCGATTGGARACGATGCCGCCGACCGARATGCCGCCGAAATTGACRCCGTGATAGCCGCGCTCGCGGCCGATCAGACGGRWGCGCGAGCCMTYGCCCTTGRCGCGGTGRTAGGCGATCGCCATCTTGAGCGCCGTTTCGACCGATTCCGAGCCGGAATTGGTGAAGAAGACATGGTCCATGCCCTTCGGCGCGAGGTCGACCAGGCGGTTGGCCAGTTCGAAGACGATCGGATGGCCCATCTGGAAGGCCGGCGCGTAGTCGAGCTCGGCGGCCTGATGCTGGATGGCCTCGGTGATCTTCGGCCGGCAGTGGCCGGCGTTGACGCACCACAGACCCGCTGTGCCGTCCAGCACCTTGCGGCCATCGCTGGTGGTGTAATGCATGTCCTTGGCGGACACCATCATGCGCGGTGCCTGCTTGAACTGCCGGTTTGCCGTGAACGGCATCCAGAATGCACTGAGATCGTTCGGCGTGACTTTCAGCCGGTTGGACATGACCAAGACTTCCCCTTGTAACTTGTTTCGGTGCGCCCAACGCTTGGTCTTCGTTGCGATTTCGTGCTACGCAAATTTTTGACCGATTGGACAAACGTTAGCACCGCCCTGTCGGCGGTCAAGGGATTACTAGCGGAAATGCGGCACATGAAGTGCGTTCCACAGGCCAAGGAAAAACTGGTCCAGAGAATTGGTCCAGATGACCTTGAACGCGAGGTTTGGCAAAGCGGGAGCTGGCAACGGTGACCACCAGCACGGACGCCCCTCGCCGCACCCGAATCCAGCAGGAAAAGCGCGAACTCATCCTAGAGGCGGCGCTCGAGGTTTTCTCCACCAACGGCTTTCGCGGCTCGACCATCGACCAGATCGCCGAAGCCGCCGGCATGTCGAAGCCGAACCTGCTTTATTATTTCCGCCGCAAGGAGGACATCCACGAGACACTGATGCAGCGCCTGCTCGACACTTGGCTGGCGCCGCTGCGCGAGCTGGACGATATCGGCGATCCCATGACCGAATTGCGCAACTACATCAGGCGCAAGTTGGAAATGGCGCGCGATTTTCCGCGCGAGAGCCGGCTGTTCGCCAATGAGATCCTGCAAGGGGCGCCGCGCATCATGCCGCTGCTGGCGGGTGAACTGAAAACGCTGGTCGATGAAAAAGCCGCCGTCATCAAGAGCTGGATGCGCGCCGGCAAGATCGCCAGGACCGACCCCTGGCATCTGATCTTCTCGATCTGGGCAACGACGCAGCACTATGCCGATTTCGACGTCCAGGTCCGAGCCGTGCTCGGCCCCGACCGCGGCGGCGATGGCCGTTTCGAGGATGCCGCCCGTTTTCTGGAGCAATTGTTCCTCGACGGGCTGAAGCCGAAAAACTAACTTTCGGCGCTTATATCAGGCGCTGCGCCGTTCGGCCGGCAGCGCATCCAGCAACGCCTGCAGCTTTGCGATCGAGTTCTGCTCGGCAAGCGGCGTGTAGACGATCAGCTTCATGTCGGAGCCGTCGCCCACCGACAAGCTCATATGCTCGAACGTCATGCCGCCAGCGCTTGGATGCCTGACATGCTTAACCCCCGACAGTCGATGCGCCACGTCGCGCTGTGGCCACCAGGCGCGAAACTCCGGGCTCGAGCGCGTCATCAACTCGATCAGCCGCTCGAAATCCGGATCGCCGACATATCTGGCGCTTGCGGCCCGGAACGAGGCCAGCACCATGCGCGCCAGTTGCTCCCAGTCGACCAGCAGCCGCCGGTGGTGCGGATTGGTGAAGACCATGTGGACGATGTTGCGGGCATCCCCATCCAGCAGACCATAGTCGCCGAACACCGCGACCGCCGCCGGGTTCCAGGCCAGCACGTCCCAGCGCCGACCGACGACGTAGGCCGGCTGCAGCACCAGGCTTTGCAGCATGTGCAGCAAAGGGCCGTCGACTTTTTCCGGCGCTACGGCGCGACGCTCCGGCTGCTGGCGGCCGGCGAGGGTGAACAGATGCTGCTTTTCGGCGGCGTCGAGGCGCAGCGCCTCGGCAAGCGCCGTCAGCACCTCGACCGAGGGCCTGACGTCCCGCCCCTGCTCCAGCCATGTGTACCAGGTCGTGCCGACGCCGGCGATCATTGCAACTTCCTCGCGCCGCAGCCCGGGCGTGCGCCGCCTGAGGCCGGTGGCAATGCCTGTGGCCGATGGCGTCAGCCTTTCGCGGCGCGAGCGCAGGAAAGCGCCCAGCTCGCGCCGGCGGCTGTCTTCGGCGGAGTGCGTGGGAGCAGAGTGAGGCTGGGATTCCATGAGGCTAGTATAGCAGTATTGATACCAGGATAAAGTTTGAACTGTTTGACCCGCGCCGCCTGTCCCATCTTCCGTTCAGAGCAACAGAACGGAGGCTCCAAACATGGAACTCAAAGACAAGATAATCCTCGTCACCGGTTCGACCGACGGTGTCGGCCGCGTGGTGGCGCAAAGGCTCGGCGCTGCTGGCGCCAGCGTGCTGGTGCATGGCCGCGATGCGACGCGCGGCAAGGCAACGATCGCCGACATCGAAGCCGCCGGCGGCAAGGCCGAGCTGCTGGTCGCCGACCTCTCCTCGTTGGCGGAGGTGCGCCGCCTCGCCGAAGCCGTGCGCGCCAGGACGGACCGGCTCGACATCCTCATCAACAATGCCGGCATCGGCACCGCAGGCCAAGGTGCCAAAAGGCAGGTCAGCGCCGACGGCTACGAACTGCGCTTTGCCGTCAACTATCTCGCCGGTTTCCTGCTGACATCGGAGCTTCTGCCATTGCTGAAGGCAAGCGCTCCGGCGCGCATCGTCAATGTCGCCTCGGCCGGGCAGCAGGCGATCGACTTCGGCGATGTCATGCTGACCCGCGGCTACGACGGCGTGCGCGCCTATTGCCAGAGCAAGCTGGCGCAGATCTTGTTCACCGTCGACATTGCGCAGGAGCTGAAAGCGACAGGCGTTACCGTCAACGCGCTGCATCCGGCCAGCTACATGAACACCACCATGGTCCGCCAGGCAGGCGTCACGCCATGGAGTTCGGTTGAAACCGGCGCCGACGCCATCCTCAACCTCGCGACTTCATCGGCGCTGGAAGGACGCAGCGGCCTGTATTTCGACGGCCTGCGGGAATCCCGCGCCGACGCCCAGGCCTACGACGCCAAGGCAAGACAACAGTTGCGAGCTTTGAGCCTCGACCTCGTCGAGCTCGCCTCCCCAACATCGAAGGAACAGCATTCATGACCACCACAATCCAGCACACCGTCATCATCGGCGGTTCGTCCGGCATCGGCCTGGCGACGGCGCGCAAGCTGATTGGCCCCGGTATGAAGGTGACCATCACCGGGCGCAACCAGGATAGGCTCAACGGCGCCTGGAAGAGCCTCGGCGGGGCCGTCGAGAAGGCTGCGTTCGATGCCTCGAAGCCGGACGAAGTCAGCCAGTTCTTCGAACGCCTCGGCCCCTTCGACCACCTGGTCCTGGCGGCAAGCGGCGGCAAGGGCCTTGGCCCCTTCCAGACGCTTGACCTGACCGACATCGGCAGCGGCGTCGACGAGAAAGTCCGCCCGCAACTGTCATGCCTGCAGGCCGCCTTRCCGACGCTGAACAAGAGCGGATCGGCCACCTTCATCTCGGCAGTATCGGCTCAGCTCGCGACGCCGGGCGTCGCCGGGATCGCTGCCATCAACGGCATGCTTTTGACCGTCGTGCCGATCCTGGCGGTGGAGCTGAGGCCTCTGCGCGTCAATGTCGTGGCGCCTGGCGTCATCGACACGCCCTGGTGGTATTTTCTGGCCGTGGAGCAGCGGCAGGCGCTCTTTGCCGAATATGCCGGCAAGACCCCGGTCGGCCGCATCGGCCGCGCCGACGACGTCGCCGACGCAATCGCCTTTCTCGTCTCCAACGGCTTCATGACCGGTCAGGTGCTAACCTGCGACGGCGGCCTGCGATTTGCGGCTTGATCCACATCGCCCCAAGCCCCGGTTGCGCCCCTCGGCTGGATCTAAAGTTGACCCCTCAGCCAGGCGAGCGTTTCGGCAACGCCGTCAAGGCCGTACCGTGCGGCGGTATGCGCGGGTGGTTTGACCCGTATCGATATGCCGCCGGCATCGTTGACGGCTTCGAAGCCGTTTTCGTCTGGCGTGTCGTCGCCCAGGAAGACCGGGCGGCGGCCTGTGAAGGGCGCTATGCCCATGAACCGCCGGATCGCGGCACCCTTGGCTGCCTCGAGCGGCAACAGTTCCACGCCGGCATTGCCGGCAACCACCCGGTAGCCCTCGGGCAGGCTGGCCAGCGCCTGCTCGACAAGCTGCGTCGCGCGCGGAAGCAAATGCGGGGCAGCGCGCGTGTGGATGGCCAGCACCCGGCCCTTGCGTTCGATATAGGCTTGCCCACGACCGAGCTCGGACTCAATCTCGTCGGCAAGGGCCGCGATATCCGCCGGCTCTCCAGCGACTTCGACTTGGTCATCCGGCAGGAGCCTGTGTTCCAGGCCATAAAGCCCGGCCGCGCGCAGCTTCAAAGGCTGAAAAAGCTCATCCACTGCCGCAACCGAGCGGCCCGTGATAACAGCCAATGCCCCGTTCAACTTGTGATCCAGGCCTTGCAGCAAAGAGCGAAGCTCGGCGCTGACCAAGACGGCGTCCGGGTGTTCGGCATGTTCCAGCAGGGTGCCGTCAATGTCGAGGAACAGCGCCCATTCGCCGGCCAGCACAGTCTGTGGCTTTCGCAGAGTCTCGCTCATGACATTGCCAGCCGTTTGCGCTCGAACATAGAAACGACATTGTCGGCGCTTGGAGGCTGTCGGTCGCCACTGCCGGTTGCCCGATCGACGTCACCGCGCTTGCGCAAGCGTGCCGCATCCAGAAGCATGCTGCCGGCCCAGCGATAGACGTTGTTGTCGCGGACCATCTGCCGCATCGGCCGCATGCGCTCGCGCTGCTCATCCGCCGTCATCGTCAGCGCCTGCAGCAGCGCCTCGCTCATCATGGCGGCATCGTAGGGGTTGACGATCAGCGCCTCCAGCAATTCGCGCGAGGCACCGGCGAATGTGCTGAGCATCAAGACGCCCTGTTCGTCGTTGCGCGCTGCAACGAATTCCTTTGCGACCAGGTTCATGCCGTCATGCAGGCTGGTGACCATGCAGATGTCGGCGGCACGATAGATCTCATAGACCTGTTCCTGCGTGTGATGTTCGGCCACCATGATCACCGGCCTGTAGCCGTCGCTGCCATAGCGCTCGTTGAGCTCTTCGGCATAACGGTGGCATTCGTCGTAGAGCTGCCTGTAGGCCGGGAGGGTGCCGCGGCTCGGTGCCGCGATCTGCAGGATGACCACCTTTCCGATCCATTCCGGGTATCGCTTGAACAATTCGTCCAGCGCTTGGAGGCGATCCAGAATACCCTTGGTGTAGTCGAGACGTTCGACGCCGACGCCCAGCTTCACATCCGCTTTCAATCCGAACCTGGCGCGCAGGCGGGCGCGGCAGTCATCGACATCAGGCAATCTTGCCAGAAGGTCCTCCGGCCACTCTATCGAGATGGGATAGGCGTGCACCAGCGTCGTCTGCCCGCCATAGGAGATGGCCGCATCCGCCCGCTCGATGCGGCTTTCCAGGAAGCGATCGACACTCTCGGTGAAATTGTTGGCATGGAACTGGGTGTGGAAACCGATGATCGAGCTGCCGAGCAGCCCTTCGAGGATGCGCTCGCGCCATGGACAGATGCTGTACACTTCCGAGTTCGGCCACGGGATGTGCCAGAAGGTTATGATGATTGCCTCTGGCAGGCGCTCGCGGATCATCCGCGGCAGCAGTGCGAAGTGATAGTCCTGGACCAGCACGATCGGCCGCTCGTTGCGTGCTTCGGCCACCACCGTGTCGGCGAACTTCCGGTTGACGGCTTCATAGGCCTCCCAGTCCGAGGCGCGAAAGATCGGCCGGGTGAAGGCGATATGGCAAAGCGGCCACAGACCCTCATTGGCAAAGCCGAGATAGTAGCCCTGATGCTCTTCCTCCGTCAGCCAGACCCGGCGCAGCGTGTAGGACGGATTGCCGGGTGGCACCTGGACCCGGTCGTCCTCGTCGACCATGAGACGGTCCGCGGTGCCGCCGCCATAGGCAATCCATGTCCCGGCGCAGGCGCGGGTGATCGGCTCCAGCGCCGAAACCAGCCCGCTGGCCGGTACGAGCAGTTCGACGCCATTGCCCCTGACGTTGTGGATGTATGGTTCGCGGTTGGAGACCACGATGACCTGCGCATCGGGCAGATCGTCAGCCAGGATCTTGCGCAATGTCTCGGGCGACCACGTCACCAGGGCGGCATCGGCTGATTGGCCGTTCTTTTCGAACTCCCGTATCACCTTGCGCGCCGCTTCCGCGGCCACGTCCTCGCCGGCTGGATGTGCAACCGTTGGATGGTGGCTGCGGCGTTGCCGCGATATGGAGAAGAAAACGGCAAGAGCGGAAAGACAAAGGCTCGCGAGGATCAGAACCCAGAGCAGGTCCGCACCATAATCTGTCATTGGAATGCCAACTCACCTCAGGCCGTTCGGCGGCCTTTTTGTTCGTGTTTCCGACTAGAAACTGTCCGCCGGCAACCTGGTCGGCGCCGGGACCTGTATTGTGCAACGCACAAGGCAGCGATCAGTTCCAGCCAATCTGGATCGGATCATGTTCTGACGATGAGCGGTACAAGGCCTTCATGCCGGTCGGCGAGGAAGGCGACGACCCGGTCGCCGACACGCTGGAACGTGAGATCGACCACCCTTTCACCGACGCCCAGATGCCGTAGCGTGAGTGTGTCGATGCCGATCGGCAGCCGCGGACGGGTGACTCGGATTTCGCCGTCCCAGCCATCAATTTCCAGGCCGAGGCAGGCCTGCATCAGCATGAAGGCGGATCCCGCCGACCACGCTTGCGGCAGGCAAGCGACGGGATAGGCGATCGGTGCTTCGCCCGGCGCGCGGGTAAACCCGCAGAACAGTTCCGGCAACCGCATGTTGAAATGGACTGCGGATTCGAACGTGCCGCTCATCAGGCGGACCACGCTGTCACGCTCGCCATAGCGCGCCAGGCCGGCGCCGCAAATGGCCGTGTCATGCGGCCAGATCGAGCCATTGTGGTACGACATCGGGTTGAAGAACACGGCATCGTCGGCAAGCGTCCTCAGCCCCCAGCCGGAATGGAAGGAGGCGGAAAGCAGCTGATCGGCGACCATCTGCGCCCGCGCCGGTTCGGGAAGCCCGACAAGGAGGAGATGGCCCGCATTCGAGGTCCGCACCTTGCAGGGCTCGCCGGCACCGTCGATCGCAAGGGCATAGAAGCCGAGGTCGTCGAGCCAGAAATCGCGTTCCACCGCGGCTCGCATGGCCTCGGCGAGACTGTCCCAGTGGTCGGCTCTCTCGTCTTCGCCACGGCGACGGGCAAGTGCTGCCAGCCCCCGGAAGGCGGCGAAGACATAGCCTTGCACCTCGACCAGCGCGATCGGACCCTTGGGGATACGGCCATCGGCATGAAAGACGGAATCGAAGCTGTCCTTCCAGCCCTGGTTGGCGAGGCCGGACTCGGCAGCCCGCTGGTAGGTCACGAATCCGGTCTCGCGGCCCGCCTCCTCCGTCCATTCGGCCGCCGCGCATAGCGACGGCCACAGGCTGTCGATGAACGCCATGTCGCCAGTACGATCTGCATAGGCACAGGCGAGATGGATGTAGAGCGGCGTCGTATCGACGCCGCCATAGTAGCGGCCGAATGGAAGCTCCCGCAGCGCCGCCATCTCGCCCTTGCGGGTCTCGTGCATGATCTTGCCCGGCTGCGAATCGCTGAACGGCGACGTCTCCGTCGCCTGATGCTGGGCCAGGAAGGCCAGCACGCCACGCGCCAGGCCGGGATTTAGCCAGAGCATCTGCAGCGCCGAGATGACGCCGTCACRGCCGAACGCCGTCGAGAACCAGGGGATGCCGGCATAGGGATAAGGTCCGGTCGCAAGCTCGGTGGTCAACAGCGCGACATCGGCGCGGGCGCGCTCGACCCAGTCGTTGAAGACGCGACCGGAACTGTGCACCGTCGCGCCATGGCGCCGCTTGGCCCGCATGCCAAAGCGGGCCCGCGCGGCAGCGGCGCGGAAACGGTCACGATCGGGCGCATCCGCCACCTCGGAACCGACCTCGACATAGAGCACACTGCTGCTGCGCTTGGTCACCGCGAGCAGGAAATCGGCGCGGTCGGCTGTCAGTTGATCCGGTGCCTGCGAAAACGAGATCGCCGATGCGCGCGCCAGTCCGTCCAAGCCGTCGTAGCGCAGCAGGACGGATGTCGCATCCATCTCGGCCACATGCGTCATGCCGCGCCGCAGCCGTGTCGAGCCGCGCACTTCGAACATGTCACGGAAATCAGCAGCAAAGTGCAGGGAAACGCCGATCGTCGAGGTTTCCCGGCTGTAATTGGAAAGGGTGATGCGTTCGAACAGTCTGTCCTGCCAGAGCAGCCGGACGCGTTCGACATGAATGGCGCCCTGCGGAATGTCGCGACCGCTGGCGCTGAGCATCGGCAGATTGGTCAGGTTGGTGGTGAACAGCACATTGTCCTGGCTGAGTGAGGCGCCAAGCAGCGATGTCTGCCTGCCGCCGACGGTCAGCCGGAACTCGGACAGCACCCGTGTGTCGTCGCGGAAAAAACCGTCGCCGGCGCCGCGTATATCGCCATAGGCATCGGCAACCGCAAAGCAGTCGCCCTGTTTGAGCGCAAACAGCCGGTGCGGCTCACGAGGCGCTGTCGCGTCGAGCGAGGCAAGCGCGACGGCGGGATCGAGCTGGCGCTCATCGAGTTGGGCCATTCGTCACAAATCCCTGTCGTTTCATTCCCATAGATCGAGCGCGTCGCTGCTCACGACGCCTTCGCCTCGCTCGGGACACCGAGCAGGCGCGCATAGGCGGCCAGGTAGTCGCCGGCCATTCTTCTGGCGGAAAACCGCCTTTCGAAAACGCCCCTCACCTTTCGCCTGTCGAGCTGCAGCAAGTCCGGCACTGCGGCGACCGCGCCATCCAACGAATCCGCGATAAAGCCGGTGACGCCTTGATCAATGATCTCGGGCAGCGCGCCGCAATTCCAGGCGATCACCGGCGTGCCGCAGGCCATTGCCTCGATGGCGGCAAGGCCGAACGGCTCGGGCCAGTCAATCGGGAACAGCAGGCCGGCAGCGTTGCCGAGAAATTCCGCCTTCTGGTCCTCCTCGATCTCGCCGACATAGTCGATGCGATCGCCGTCGATCAAAGGCTCGACCACTTCGTGGAAATAGGCTCGGTCGTCGTCGCCGATCTTTGCCGCAAGCTTCAGCTTGAGCCCGGAGCGCAAGGCGATCTCGATGGCGCGATCCGGGCGCTTGTCGCGTGAAAACCGACCGAGGAAGGCAAGATAGGGTTCTTGCGCTTTGGTCTCGAACGTCGGTTCGTAAGCACCGGTCGGCAGTCCGTGGTGGATCGTTGCCAGCCAGTTGGCCCTGGCGAGGCCTGTCTTCTGGCTGCGCGAAATGGAAATCATCGGGAAGCGCGGGAACCGCTCATAGGCCGGCGACAGGTCGACATAGTCCAGCCTGCCATGCGGCGTCGTCACTGTCCGCTCCGCCATGTCCTCGAAGAAGGAAAAGTGCAGGAAGTGGCTGAGGTGGAAGTGGATGACGTCAAACTCTCGCACCCGTTTCCGCACCTCGGCAAGCATCGAAAGATGCGCCGCAATCTCGGATTTGAGCGGGCGCGGATCGAGGCGAAGCGCGCATTCCCTGCCGGCGACCAGCTTCGCAGAGGTCTGGCTGTCGCCACTGGCAAACAGGGTCACCTCATGGCCAAGGTCAACCAGCGCTTCGGTCAGGTACGAGACGATGCGTTCGGTGCCACCATAAAGTCTGGGCGGCACCGATTCATAAAGCGGCGCGACATGGGCAATTTTCATATTTCGTCCCGGGATGCTCGGCATACAGGTGCGAAATGCATCAACGGCTCGATTGGTTCCGATTTAACATCGATGCCGTCGGGGGCTACGAGCGGCTGCGGGTCGAGTGCCATGCCACGCAGGCAGTGGCTGCGATCACATGAAACCAGGATTGCGGGGCAGATACTGAGACCAATCGCCAAGATCCCGCGTCGACATCAGAACCATGGGAAGCGTGATGCGCATCCCATGCTCGACGGCGGTGCTCAGAGCTGTTTGCGTCGTGCCAGGCAGAAACGCCGACACCTGCGAAGAGCCAATCTCCGCGGCGAGATTCAGTGCGGTTCTGAAGGCAGCGTCGAGCTGATCCGGCCGCACGACCGCAAGTGGCCCGATGTGGCCGTTGGTGCCTATATAGACGTAGCCTACGCAGTCGTCCCCGGCATACAGAACAACGCCCCTCGTCGCATCGTCGTTGATCAAATACCGATGGTGCTTTTCGCGTGATACGCCCAGGGCCCGATCGTCAATATAGGCAAGGCTATGCAGGTGCGAACCTGTTTCCCTCAGAGGCACACTGCGGAGCTGCCCGGCCTTCAATCGACCTTTCAGGACATCCTGCGCGACGCTGAGATTGTAGATCGGGAATCGCGGGAACAGTCCGTGCCTGATGTAGAGACCTTGCGATACGGTGTTGAAGCTGAAGGTGATCAAAGCCTTGTTGGTCGCTCCCGACTGCCGCGCATGCTCCAGCGTTCGTTTCAACAGTTCGTTGCCGATCCCGCTGCCCTGATGACTGGAAGAAACGAACAGCTGCGCGAGAAACCACAAATCCCCTCAGACCCAACTCCAGGCGAAGCCGAGGATTTCACCGGCGTCTTCCGCCACTCACAAGCCAGCGGCGTCGTCGTTCAAGGAAAACAATTGAAAATTGGTCGGGCGCGGCACGGCCATGGGGCCAAAGCCATGGCGCTCGGTCAAATCGTTGATGCTGGCAACGACAAGCTCGTCAGCTCGTTTCAGATCTTGCGCGCCGGCAGGTCGATACACGACTGACACGAGGCCACTCCTTGACAAGAAGCCGCCGGCGCACATTAGAGCGTCCGGTGCCGAAGTCAAACAGCACCGCCATTACCTGCAATCCCCGTGGTCTGTCGATCTTCTGCGGGAAAACCTGATCGCTTGTTCTTTGCCTAGACAGACTGTGCGATCAGCGTCAGAAAACCACCGCCCAGTGCGACATTGCCGACGAAGCCGTTGATGCGCGACGCCCGGTCCGGGCCCTTATGATCCCAGAAATTGTGGAACATCGGCGTTGCAACAATGAGGAACACGACCAGCACCGCACAGGCAATTGCGATCCAGAAGCCCGCCATTACCAACACGCCGGCAATGATCTGCAGGACAACGCCGGCCCATAGCGCCAACCGCGCCTGCGGCACGCCGCGCGCGGCCATCAGCTGGGTCAGGAAGGCCGCGTTCTGGATGTTTCGCAGGCCGGCGAAGACGAAGGCGCCGCCGAGCAACAACCGGCCGAGAAACAACAAGGTCGAAGGCAAATCGATCGGCATCAAACTCTCCCTTTCAAAACAGTTGGAGCGCCGCCTCCTCGACGGCGCTCCAAGACAAAACCTGTCAATCAGGCAGCTTTGGCCGCCGCCACTGGATGAAGGGCGTGGAACGGGATGCAGAGCCGGTTCCAGGTGTTGATCATGCCGAGCGCGACCGACAGCTTGACCAGTTCCTCTTCCGAGAAATGCTGGAGCGTCTTTGCATAGAGTTCGTCCGACACGCCATGGTCAGCGATCAGGGTAACGGCCTCGGTCCAGGCGAAGGCGGCGCGCTCACGCTCGGAAAACAGCGGCGATTCCTTCCAGGCCGAAACCAGATAGAGCCGTTGCTCGCTCTCGCCGTCGCGCCTGGCCTCGCGGCTGTGCATCTCGACGCAGTACGAGCAGCCGTTGATCTGCGACGCCCTGAGTTTGATCAGGTGCAACAGGCTCACCTCGAGCCCGCATTCGTCGACCGCCTTGTTGAGCGCCGACACCGCCTTCATGATCTCCGGCGCCTTGGCGAAAAATTGCAGCCTCTGTTTCATCTTGATGTCCTTTACGCTTGCTTGGTTGAACTGGATTTCTGCTGCCTCTGATGGCGCGCCACGAAAGCGCAGCCGGCAGCGAACGAACGCGGATCGGCATCGGTCACGTATTCCGCCACGATATCGGACAGCTTTGCCTCGGCGAGTGCGGCGCGGTAGGCCTTCTCGGCCTTCAGCATCGCGATATTGATGCCGCAGGGTTTGACATAAGCCGAGGCGTCTAGCCTGGTCGGACCGTTGCGGCGGATCTCGCCGCAACGGAAGGCCGGTTCGCGCCCTTCGACCGCCAGCACGATATCGAGCAGCGTTATGCGCTCGGCCGGCCGCGCCAGCCGGTAGCCGCCGGCCGGTCCCGGCACCGATTCCAGGATGCGCGCAGCGCTCAGCATGTTGAGATGCTTCAGGAGGTAGCTCGGCGACAGGCCAAAGGCCTCCGCCAGCGCGGCGCCCGGCATGGTCGCCTCGCCTTCGACGCCGGCCAGCATGGCGGCGCAGTGGATGGCTGCTTCAACGCCTTCGCCCAGCTTCATTGTGTCGATCTCCAATTCATGGATAAGTCTTATCGTGGATAACTTCTATCTGCAATAGAAGAAATAAAAAACGGCGCCCGAAGGCGCCGCTTTTTTCGACGAATGGCTGCCGCCCCTACTCCGCCGCCACCTTGGCCATCGGGTTGTTCGGGTGCGTCGTCCAGTTGGCATAGATCGGCGACACCGGCTTGCCGGTGCGCTGGTCCATCGCGCCTGCCGCGAGCGGCTCCATGGTGATGCAGTTCTCGACCGGGCAGACGTTGACGCATAGATTACATCCGACGCACTCGGCCTCGATCACCTCGAAATGCCGCTTGCCGTCGACCATGCTGGTGATCGCCTGATGCGAAGTGTCCTCGCAGGCGATGTGGCAGCGGCCGCATTGGATGCAGGCGTCCTGGTCGATACGGGCCTTGGCGACATAGTTGAGGTTGAGGTACTGCCAGTCGGTGACGTTGGGCGTGGCGCGGCCGACAAGGTCATCGAGCGAGGCATGCCCCTTCTCGTCCATCCAGTTTTCGAGACCGGCGATCATCTCCTGCACGATCTTGAAGCCATAGGTCATCGCGGCCGTGCAGACCTGCACATTGCCGGCGCCGAGCGCCATGAATTCGGCCGCGTCGCGCCAGGTGGTGATGCCGCCGATGCCGGAGATTGGCAAGCCGTGGGTTTCGGGATCGCGCGCGATCTCGGCCACCATGTTCATGGCGATGGGCTTCACCGCCGGCCCGCAATAGCCGCCATGCGAACCCTTGCCGTCGATGGTCGGCTGCGGCGCGAAACTGTCAAGGTCGACGCCGGTGATCGAATTGATGGTGTTGATCAGCGACACCGCGTCGGTGCCGCCGGCAAGCGCGGCGCGCGCGGGCTTGCGCACATCGGTGATGTTGGGCGTCAGCTTGGTGATGACCGGCATGCGGGTGTTGGCCTTGCACCAGCGCACCACCATTTCGATGTATTCCGGCACCTGGCCGACGGCGGCACCCATGCCGCGTTCCGACATGCCGTGCGGACAGCCGAAATTGAGCTCGATGCCATCAGCTTCCGTCTCCTCGACCACCGGCAGGATCGCCTTCCAACTCTCCTCGACGCAAGGCACCATCAGCGAGACGACGATGGCACGGTCGGGCCAGTCCTTCTTGACCTGCTTGATCTCGCGCAGATTGACCTGCAGGTCGCGGTCGGTGATCAGCTCGATGTTGTTGAGGCCGAGCAGTCGCCGGTCGGCGCCCCAGATCGCGCCGTAACGCGGGCCGTTGACGTTGACCACCGGCGGGCCTTCCTCGCCAAGCGTCTTCCAGACAACGCCGCCCCAGCCGGCCTTGAAGGCACGGATGACGTTGTAGGCTTTGTCGGTCGGCGGCGCCGAGGCCAGCCAGAACGGATTGGGCGATTTGATGCCGACGAAATTATTGCGGATGTCTGCCATGACAGGTCCCTTTCAACCGAGACGAAGGAGCAGTTCGACGGGTGCAAGAATGCCGCCTTCAAGTGCGGCGGTGATATTGGCGATCTTGGTGCGGGCGTCGTCGCCCATGACGAGGCCAACGCCGGGCGGCGGCTTGCTGCCTTTCGCTTGCGCGGCTGCCAGGCGCGCACGCATCGTGGCAAAGAACTCGATGGCAAAGGCGCCGCGCGGCCGCTCGGCGATCACGGAGAACCCGGCGGCGACGGCCGCTGAGCGATAGTCGTCCGGGGTGGCAACGAAGGACATGGTTTCATCAGACGCCCATGGCAGCGGATAGGTCAGCGCGCCGTCCTTCAGCCGCATCACATCGTAGACGGCGAAAACGCCGCCCGGCCGTAGCACGCGGGCAGCTTCGCTCATCAGTCCCGGCTTGTCGGGCAGGTTCATGCCGACATGCAGGAGGACCGCCGCATCGAAGCTGGCATCCGCGAATGGCATGTCCAGCGCACTGCCTTGCACGAACCGCGTCTTGCCCGCCAAACCGGTTCGCTCGGACAGGCTGGCCGCGATATCGACATAGCTTTGCGTGAGGTCGATGCCGGTAACATCGGCGCCAACATTGTTGGCGACAAAGCGGGCCGGCCCGCCGACGCCAGACCCGATGTCGAGAAGCATTGTCCCCGGCTTCAGCCCCATCTGCCCGACGAGTGCCATGGTCGCGGCCACTCCGCCAATGTGAAATTCGTCGACCGCTTCAAGATCGCTTGCACGCAGATTGGCAACGTCCACGCCGCTATCGGCGAGCGCGGCAATGATCCGCTCCTCCAGGCCCGATATGTCATAGTGACGGGCGATGCCCGGTTCCACCGTGGCCATGATCCTATCCCTGAGCGAGGCTCCTGTGGATGCTCTCCGCCGCGTCGCGGCCTTGCGCCACGGCCGAAACGGTGAGGTCGTCGCCGCCGAAGATGCAGTCGCCGCCGGCCCAGACCTTCGCGAGCGAGGTGCGGCCTTCCGCATCGACCTTGATGCGTCCGGCTTCGAGCTCGATCTCGGCACCGCTGCCGTTAAGCGCGGTCGGCACGAAACTCTGGCCGATCGCCTTGAACACCTGGTCGGCGACCAGTGTCAGCCTCTCGCCGGTGCCGGCAAGCCTGTCGCCGTCCATGGCGGTGTATTCGAGTTCGATGGCCGACACCTTGCCGCCTTCGGCAATCACCCGCTTCGGCTGCAGCCAGTGGCGGATGGTGACGCCGTTGGCGGCGGCAAGATCCTGTTCGAACCCGGAAGCGTTCATCTGCTCGTGGCCGCGCCGGTAGCAGATCGTCACTTCCTCGGCGCCAAGCAGCTTCGACTGCACCGCCGCGTCGATCGCCGTCATGCCGCCGCCGATGACGACGACACGCCGGCCAACCGGCAGGCTGGCGAGATCACTGGCCTGGCGCAGCTCGGCAATGAACTCGACCGCGTTGGTTACGCCGTCGGCATCCTCGCCATCGGCGCGCAGCGCATTGACGCCGCCAAGGCCCATGCCGAGGAACACGGCATCGTAATTGCGCATCAGGTCGGACAGCTGGTAGTCGCGACCAAGTGCCTTGCCGTTCTGGATGTCGATGCCGCCGATGGCGGTGACGTAGTCGACCTCGGCCTGGGCGAAATTGTCGACGCTCTTGTAGGCGGCGATGCCGTATTCGTTGAGCCCGCCGGCCTTCGGCCGCGCTTCCAGGATGGTCACGTCATGGCCGTGGCGGGCGAGCCGATGTGCGGCGGCGAGGCCGGCCGGCCCTGCCCCGACCACGGCGACCGTCTTGCCGGTGGCAGTGGCGCGTTGGTAAAACTGCTTGTTCTCGCTCATCGCGACATCGGTGGCATAGCGCTGCAGGCGGCCGATCTGGACCGGCTTGCCTTCCGCCACCTCGCGCACGCAAACCTCTTCGCACAGCGTCTCGGTCGGGCAGACGCGGGCGCACATGCCGCCCAGAATGTTCTGGTCGAAGATCGTCTTGGCCGAACCGATCGGATTGCCGGTCGATATCTGGCGGATGAACAGCGGAATGTCGATCGAGGTCGGGCATGCATTCATGCACGGCGCGTCGTAGCAGAAATAGCAGCGGTCGGATTCGACCAGCGCCTCGTGGTGATCGAGCGGCGGGTGCAGGTCGGAAAAATTGTCCGCATACTGGTCGGCCGCGAGCCGACCGCCGGCAATACCTTCCTTGAACTGGCCTTCTGGCATCGTCAGTTCCCCATGTTTTGTTTTGGCGAAGGCTAGCACGTTTTGTTTTTTTATCAATTGGTCAATTTTCGGCGCAAGACCCTGATAAGGCTGAATAAAATATGAACTTTTTACTCATGTTATGGCGTTTGCAGTGCGAGCGAATGGCTGGGCTCGACAGCATGGCCATGGATAGCCCGGACCTCGTCCGCAACCAGTTCCTGCAACCGCCACAGATTGCGGTCGTGGATGCCGAACGCTTCGAGATGACTGACCGTGTTGTAGAGATATTCGGCGCCGGATCCGATGTGCCCGCAGGCTCTGGCCAGCACGCTCGCCACCTTGTCCAGCGGCTGCTTCAGCGACGTTCCCCTGCCCTTCACGCCAACCCAGAAGCCAAGCGCGCGCAGCGACCCTTGTGCCGTATGCACCGGCAGCCACCTGACCGTGTCGATACTTTCGTGGTCGCTGATCTCACGCCGCAGCAGCCGTTCGATCTGGGCCGGTTTTTCGCCCTCCGGCAAGCGGTAGATGACGCCGTTGCACCGTCCGCCCCGCTCGAGCGCCATCATCAGCCCCGGCTGCTCGGCGCTGCCGCGCCAACGCACCATGTCGAGGCAGAAGGAGCGGTGCCAGCCAAAGGCCGTGGCGAGCTGCTGCTCGACCGACTCGAACTCCGGCTTCCAGATCAGCGACCCATAGGCGAACACCCAAAGCGGCCCCTCGTCGGCTTCATCGGACAGCCGCAAGGCAAGGGGCCGGAAATCCTCGTCTTTCAACTCCGTCCAGCTCGGGTCAGGGCCAGGATCAGCCTCCTCCCGATGGCACAGTGCGACAAGCTCAGGCGTGAGCGACATCCGGCGCATGAAACGACATCCCCTCTCCACCGCAGAGAAATCGAAAACCGGTGGGCGCGCAACCCGGGAACGCTTGTCGCGGATCGACATTCTTGTTTGGGCGATTGTCGGATTTCCGTCGTGAAGATCGTCCTAGGATGGATCGACCGACGATCAATGCATAACCGGTGAGGAGACCGACCATGCCAAAAACCCCGATGCCCTTTTTCTGGTACGAATTGATGACCACAGATCTCGACGCCGCCGAGGCGTTCTACACCAAGGTGGTCGGCTGGACTGCGCAGCCTTTCGACAAGGCCCCCGACATGCCGCGCTATATCGTCATGAATGTCGGCGAGCGTGGCGTCGGCGGGCTGATGACAATGCCCGAGGACGCCGCCAAGATGGGCATGCCGCCCGCCTGGCTCGGCTACATCCATACAAAAAACGTCGATGCCGCGACGGCGTCGCTGGAGAAAGCCGGCGGTGCGGTTCACCGCAAGCCCGACGACATTCCGGGCGTCGGCCGCTTTGCCGTCGTCGCCGATCCGCAAGGCGCGACCTTCATGTTCCTGCAGCCGAACGGCCCGGACCAGCCCATCGTGCCAGCCAGCACCCCAGGCCATATCGGCTGGCATGAGCTTTACACATCGGACTGGAAGGCCGCATTCGATTTCTATTCCGACCAGTTCGGCTGGGCCAATGCCGGCGATTTCGACATGGGCCCGATGGGCACCTACCAGACCTTCACGGCCGGCCCCGAATCCGGTGGCGGCATCATGAACAAGCCGCAGCAGATCCCGGTGCCGGTCTGGCAGTTCTACTTCAATGTTGCGGCCATAGACGCGGCCGCCAAGCGAGTCACCGACAATGGTGGCAAGATCCTGATGGGCCCGATGGAGGTCCCCGGCGGCAGCTGGATTGTACAATGCCAGGACCCGCAAGGCGCCCATTTCGCATTGATGGCGCCGGTACGGTAAGAGGCCAGGCCCGGTTTCTCCGCCCCTCTGTCCATCTGGACAGAGGGCGCTGTCTCGCTGACTCTGGCGCTCTTTGAGAATTACTCGGGCGTCAGCACCGCGACTTTCAGGTCTGCTTTTTTCGCGCCGCTGAACTGGACGGTGGCCGGGCCGGCCGCAAGCTTGAAACGCACGCTCTTGCGGATGCCGGGGCAGGTTTTCACGCCGCTATAGCCCACCGACTTCACGTTGTGGCCGTCCTGGATAACATCGACCCAGGCCTCGCCCGACAGGCTTATCTGGATGGCGCCCTCGGCCGGCACCTCGACGCTGGCGACGGCACCGAACGTGCCTGATGCGGGGGCATGTTCGGGCGGCAGCGCAAAACCGGCTTTCTCCGCCGGCACCAGTGCCAGATCCGCAGCAGCACCCACCACCAGCGTCGCTCCAGACGGCGTTGGAGGCGCTGCGGCAAACAACGCCTGTTCCCGCGTCACCGGCCATTTGAAGGCCTCGCAGCCGGCATCCTCGGCCATGGCGAAGCTGGTCCCTGCAAGGATTGCGAATAGGCTGATGGCGACTTTTTTCATAACCAAGGGAACCCACCTGTTCGGAATGTCCATATTACGGATACAACCATAGCGATACAAATGCAACCCCTACGAGAACAATATGAAAGGTCAAACCGGGGAACATTTCCAATCACCGATTGTTGATGGCATGCCATGGGAAGTGAATGGTCCGTTACCCAGCGACAATCTATGGCCGGTCGGGAAGCGACAAATGGAGCCATTTATGAAGCTTTTCGAAAGCCTCGCCAAGTATCAGCCGCAGGCCTTGGGGGTGCTGCGCATCATGACGGCGCTGCAGTTCATCGAGCACGGCAGCCAGAAATTGTTCAATTTTCCCATAAGCGACCAACCCCATACCCTTACCGGGCTGACACTCGCCGCTGGAATTCTCGAATTCGCCGGCGGCATCCTGCTGGCGCTGGGGCTGTTCACCCGCCCGGTCGCGTTCCTGCTGGCTGGCGAAATGGCGATCGCCTATTTCATGGCGCACATGCCGCGCGACTTCTTCCCCGTCAACAACGGCGGAGATTTGGCGATCTCGTTCTGCTTCATCTTCCTCTATCTGGTGTTTGCCGGCGCCGGGGCCTTCGCACTGGACAACCGCCGGAGCGCCTGACCACTTGGGAGGGATGCGTGCTCAAGCGCGCATCCTCTCGAAATTGGCGTCGAACAGCGGCGCCGCCTGCATGCGCGCGACATGCCGCTTGCCCAAGAGCTCGATCTCGAAGCCTTCGCTCTCGTCGGCGATCTCCTTCGGCACATAGCCGACGGCAACGGACTGTTTCGAGTGATGCGCGTAGCCACCCGAAGTCACCCAGCCACACACCACGCCATCGAACCAGATCGGCTCGTCGCCGATGACATCGGCGTCGTCGGCATCGACGATGAAGGCGCGAAGGCGCAGCTTGCCGCCCTGCTTGCGCTCGGCGAGCGCCGCGGCCTTGCCGATGAAATCCGCATCCTTGCTATAGGCAACGAAGCGGTCGAGACCGGCTTCCAGTGGCCCATAGATCGGCCGGTACTCGCGCGCCCATGAACCGTAGTTCTTCTCCAGCCGCAGCGCGTTGAGCGCGCGCGAGCCGAACAGGCCGATGCCGAATTCCTCGCCGGCCGCCATCAGGGCCTGGAATGCAGCGCGCTGATACTCCGGCGCCACCCAGATCTCGTAGCCGAGGTCGCCTGTGTAGCTGACGCGGCCGACCAGGCAAGGCGCCATGCCGATGTCCATTCTTGCAACCGCCATGAAGGGAAACGCGGCGTTGGAGACATCCGCGCGGCTGACCTTGGCCAGCACTTCGCGCGCTCTCGGCCCGGCGATCGCCAGGCCGGTGAGTTTTGGCCCCAGCGCCTCGATGCGAACCGAACCATCGGCAGGCAGGTGCTTCTCGAACCAGCGCATATGGTATTGCTCGGCGATGCCGGAGCCGGCGAGGAACCAGCCTTCGCTGCCGATATTGGCCAGTGTGAAGTCGCCGATCAGCTTGCCGTCATCCTTCAGCATCGGCGCCAGCGTCATGCGGCCGGGCCTGGGCAGCTTGCAGGCGAGCATCCGGTCGAGCCAGGCGGCCGCCCCCTCGCCCGCCACCTTGTATTTGGCGAAGCTCGAAATCTCTGACAGGCCGACGCCGTCGCGAACGGTCGCGACCTCCCTGGCGACCTGGGTGAAATCGCTCGAGCGGCGCCACGAGAACTCGTCCTTGACGCCTTCGGGCGCATACCAGAGCGGCACCTCGAGCCCATAGGCGACGCCCCATTGCGCGCCCTTGGCCGACAGCAGATCATAGACCGGTGTCGTCTTCAGCGGCCGCCCGGCGGGCAGCTCCTCATTGGGGAAGCGGATCGAAAAACGCCTGGAATAGTTCTCGCGCACCTTGGCGTTGGTGTAGGCCATCGTCGCCCAGTCGCCATAGCGCGCGACGTCCATCGCCCAGATGTCGGCGCCGGGATCGCCCTCGATCATCCAGTTGGACAGCGCCAGGCCGACCCCGCCGCCTTGGCTGAAGCCGGCCATGACTCCACAGGCAACCCAGAAACCCGGCAGGCCGCGCACCGGCCCGACCAGCGGGTTGCCGTCCGGCGCGAAGGTGAAGGGGCCGTTGATGATCTGCTTGATGCCAGTGTTCTGGAACGCCGGGAAATGCCGGAAGCCGACCTCGAGCGACGGCGCGATGCGGTCGATGTCCGGCGCCAGCAATTCATGGCCGAAATTCCACGGCGTCTGGAACTCGGACCACGGCTTGTTGGCCTTCTCATAGGTACCCATCAGCATGCCGCCGCGTTCCTGGCGCAGATAGAGCTCGCCATCGAAATCGACCGCGTGGATGATCTCCGTGCCGGTCTTGGCGTTCCAGGCGGCGACCTCCGGCATGTCCTCGGTGATCAGGTACATGTGCTCCATCGCCAGCACCGGCAGTTCGAGCCCGACCATGCGGCCGACCTCGCGCGCCCACAGGCCGCCGGCATTGACGACATGCTCGGCCACCACCTCGCCCTTGTTGGTGATGACGCGCCACATCCCATCGGCGCGCCGCACGATGTCCTCGACCTTGGTGAAGCGCTCGACCTCGGCGCCGAGTTTGCGCGCCGCCTTGGCATAGGCATGGGTCACCCCCGACGGATCGAGATGGCCGTCCTCCTTGTTTCTGACAGCGCCGACGAACTGCTTGGGATCGAGCAGCGGCATCAGTTCGGCCGCCTCGCTGGGCGAGATCTCCTCAAGCTCGATGCCGAGATAGCGCCCCTTGGCGACGACGCCGCGCAGCCAGTCCAGCCGCGCCTCGGTCGCCGCCAGAAGCACACCGCCGGTCAGGTGCACGCCGGTCGCCTGGCCGGAAAGCTCCTCGATCTCCTTGTAGAGGTTGATCGTGTATTTCTGCAGCTTGGCGACGTTGGGATCGCCATTGATCGTGTGCATGCCGCCGGCCGCGTGCCAGGTCGAGCCCGAGGTCAGCTCGTCACGCTCCAGAAGCACGACGTCGGTCCAGCCGTGGCGGGCCAGATGGAACAGTACGGAGCACCCGACGACGCCGCCGCCAATGACCACGACCTTTGCATGCGATTTCATGGATTTTTCTCTGATATCAGTGTGTTGAATGGGTGAGATGAATCGAAACGCGAGGCATCACGGCTCGCCCTGCCCGATCGCTTCGCGCCGCTTGGCCATGTAGGCCTCAAGCGCCTCGCGCACGGCGATATCCATCACCGGCTCGACATAGTCCTCGAGCGCCTTCTTCCACAGCCGCGTCGCCCGCGCCGTGGCGTCGAGGCCACCGGCTTCCTGCCAGGCTTCGTAATTCTGCCAATTGGACAGCATCGGCTGGTAGAAGGCGGTGGCGTAACGCTCGAGCGTATGCGGCTCGCCGAAGAAATGGCCGCCGGTCGGCACCGCGCCCAAGGCTTCGACGGCAAGCTCCGCCTCGTTGACCTCGATCGGGCGCAGGAACTCCATCATGTGCTGGATCATCTCGACATCGATGATGAGCTTCTCGAACGACGCTGTCAGTCCGCCCTCCTGCCAGCCGGCAGCGTGGTAGACGAGATTGCCGTGGCCGAGCACCGCGCCCCACAGCGCCATCAGCGTCTCATACGCGCCCTGCGCATCGGCGGCGTTGGAGGCGGAACCCGGGGTGGTGCGGTAGGGCAGATTGTAGCGTCGCGCCAACTGCCCCGACGCGATGTTGGCCTTGGTATTCTCCGGCGTGCCGAAGGCCGGCGCGCCCGACTTCATGTCGACATTGGAAGTGAAGGCGCCATACATGACCGGCGCACCGGGGCGCACCAACTGCGTCAGCACCACGCCGAACAGCGCTTCGGCATTCTGTTGCGCCAGCGCGCCGGCCAGCGTCACCGGGCTCATCGCCCCCATCAGCGTGAACGGCGTCACCGCCACCGACTGGCCGAACTCGGCCATGGTCATCAGCCCCTCTGCCATCATCTCGTCAAAGCGGCGCGGCGAGTTGACCGAGATGATGGTGGTGATCCCGGGATCGTCGCGCATCTGGTCCAGCGTCAGCCCGCGCGCAATCGCCATCATCTCGATGCCGTCCAGCGCCCTACCCCTGCCGATCGCCGAGACATGGAAACTCTTGTCGGTCAGCGTCAAATTGGTGAAATAGGTGTCGAGATGGCGGGAATTCGCCGGCAGTTCCACCGGTGCGCAGACCTGGTTGCCCAGCATGTGGATGCAGTTGAAATGCTGCGCCAGTCGGGTGAGGTCGGAATAGTCGCGCAGATTGCCAGCGCGGCGGCCGCGTTCCATGTCGTGCACATTGGGCGGCCCGGCGACGAGCGTGAAATTGATGGTGTTGCCGCCGAGATGAATGGCGTTGGCCGGATTGCGCGGCGTCAGCACATAGCTGGACTGCGTGGTCTTCAGCGCCTCGGCGACGAGGCCGCGATCGATGCGGACATTCGCCGAGGCATGGTCGACGCTGGCGCCGGCCTTCTCGAACAGCGACAGCGCGCGCGGGCTCATCACCTCGATCCCGAAATTCTCCAATATGTGCATCGACGCCTGATGGATCTGCTCGATCTTGTCGGCCGAGAGCATTGCCATTGGCGGATAGGGATTGGTCACGCGCCGGAGCGGCAATTGCGGGATGGCCGATGGCCCCCTGTTGCTGGTGCGCTCGGCGCCGCGCTTGCGTCTTGGTTCGTTCATGCCTGACATCAAAGCCTCGGCAAACCGGGCAAGCTGTCAGAAATACGCCGTTTGCGGACGTGATTTTAGCCACGGCGGCATTTCTGCAGTGTCCATTTAGGAAAAACGACAAAATGCGTCGTTTTATTGGTACTGGATTTTGTCGAGCAGCTGCGCCGGTGAGGCATTAACGAACGTCGCAAGATTCCTTTTATGTTTTCGCCCTATTGCTCCTCCAATGCGTAGTTCGAGTTTTAGTAAAATTGGTGCGGTTTGCGTGCTGCTGGCGCTTTCGGCCTGCGCCACGGCGCCCAGTCATATCAACAATGTCTGCGCCGTCTTCGACCAGAACGATGGCTGGTTCGACAATTGGCAGTCGGCCGCCGAGCGCACGCAGCAGAAATACGGCGTGCCGGTCCCCGTGCTGATGGCAACGGTGCGCAAGGAATCCGGCTTCAAGAGCAACGCCCGGCCGCCGCGCACCAAGCTGCTCGGCTTCATTCCATGGAAACACGTCTCGTCGGCCACCGGCTTCTCGCAGGCACTGGACGGCACATGGTCGCAATATCAGAGAGAGACCGGCAACTGGGCGGCACGGCGGACCAAATTTGCCGACGCCGTCGATTTCGTCGGCTGGTATCACTCCAAGACGGCAGACAGCTATGGTGTTGCCCGCAACGACACCTACAATCTCTATCTCGCCTACTATCTCGGCTGGACCGCCTATGGCCGCGGCAACCGCGGCGATGCCGGCGTCCAGGGCTATGCGAGGGCCACCGAAAAGATGGCGCGGGACTATGCGCAGCAGCTGAGCCAGTGCGGCAACTGAACGCGCCGCTGCGCTAACTCCGGCTGCGCCCGTCAGTTCGGCTTTTTGCCGCGTGGAGGCTTGGGCGCGGGTGTCTCCGAAACATGCGGCGCATCTTCCGGCACGCCCTCATGCGCGGCGTGTTCCTTGTCAAACTTGATCACCGGCTCCATCTTGGCCAGCACGTCGTCGGCCAGCCAGCACAGGCTCATATGACCGTCGCCCAGGTTCTTGACCGGCGGCACCTTGGTCTCGCACAGATTGTCCGGCACAAGTTTCTTGTAGCCGCAGCGTGTCTGGAAGGGACAGCCCGACGGCGGGTTCATCGCCGAAGGAATGTCGCCCTCCAGCACGATGTGCCGCTTCACCACGCTGGTGTCGGCGATCGGGATCGCCGACAGCAGCGCCTCGGTATAGGGGTGATAGGGCGGCGCGAAGATCTGGTCGGTCGTGCCCTGCTCGACGATGTAGCCGAGATACATCACGACGACACGGTCGGCTATGTAGCGCACGACCGACAGATCGTGGCTGATGAACAGCATCGTCGTCTTGTTCTTGCGCTGGATGTCCATCAAGAGTTCGGTCACCGCCGCCTGCACGGACACGTCGAGCGCCGACACCGGCTCGTCGGCCACCACCACCTTGGCGTCGCCGGCAAAGGCGCGCGCCACACCGATGCGCTGCTTCTGGCCGCCGGAAAGCTGGCGCGGCTTGCGGGTCTCGAACGCCCGCGGCAGCTTCACCAGGTCGAGCAGTTCCAGCATGCGCTTGCGGCGGTCGGCAACCGTCTTGCCGACGTTGAATTTCTCCAGCGTGCGGATGATCTGCGATCCGACCGAGTGGCTGGGATTGAGCGTGTCGAACGGGTTCTGGAACACCATCTGGATCGACGACACGGTGTCGACGCTGCGCTTCTCGATGCCGGTCGACTGGATTTCCGTGTTGCCCAGCGTCACACTGCCGGAGCTTGCCGTCTCCAGCCCGAGCAGCACCTTGGCCAATGTCGACTTTCCACAGCCGGATTCACCGACGATGGCGACCGTCTCGGATTCGCGCGCCATGAACGAGATCGTCTCGTTGGCCTTGACGACGCGGCCTTCGCTCGAGCCGAACACCTCGCTGCCGCCGACCTTGTAGTATTTTCTCAGATCCTCGATCTTGAGCACCGGGGCGCCGGGCACGACGCGCTCATTGACCTTCTTGGCGCCGGGCGGCAGGGCCTCCCAGTCGATCTCGTTGAAACRCACACAGCGCGAGAAATGGCCTTCGTGGCCCGCGACCTCGATCATCGGGATCTCGGCGGCATTGCAGACGCCCTCGACGAAATGGTGACAGCGCGGGCCGAAATTGYAGCCCTTCGGCCGCTCATGCGGCAGCGGCAGCTGTCCAGGAATCGAGATCAGCGGCCGTGAATTCTTGTCGGCGCCGGGCAGCGGGATCGAGCGGAACAACCCTTGCGTGTAGGGATGGCGCATGCGGTCGAACACGTCCTTGATCTTGCCGGTCTCGACCGCCTCGCCCGAATACATCACCGTGATGCGGTCGCAGGTCTCCAGGATCAGGCCGAGATTGTGCGACACGAAGATCATCGAGGTGCCGAACTTCTCGCCCAGCCCCTTGACCAGGTCGACGATGCCCGCCTCCACCGTCACGTCGAGCGCCGTCGTCGGCTCGTCCAGCAAAAGCAGCGCCGGCTTCGACAGCAGCGCCATGGCGATAACGATACGCTGCTGCTGGCCGCCCGAAAGCTGGTGCGGATAGGAGCGCATCATGCGCTCGGGGTCGGGAAGCTTGACCGAACGCACCATTTCGAGCGCCCGTTTGTAAGCCTCTTCCTTCGACACCTTGTCGTGGATCAGCGGCACTTCCATCAATTGCTGGCCGACCTTCATCGCCGGATTGAGGCTCGCCATCGGTTCCTGGTAGATCATGGCGATCTTGTTCCCGCGGATGGCGCGCAGCTCCTCGTCGGAGAGCTCGCCCATGTCCTTGCCCTGGAACTTGATCTTGCCGCCGACGATCTTCCCGATATTGGAGAGGTCGCGCATGATGCCGAGCGACACGGTCGACTTGCCGCAGCCGGATTCACCGACGATGCCCATCGCCTCGCCCGGCATGACCGTGCAGGAAAAATCCATGACCGCCGGGATCTCGCCCTTGCGGGTGAAGAAGGAGATCGACAGGTTCTCGATCTCGATGATCGGCCCATTGGTCGGCTTGGCGGGATTTCGAACTGCCTCATTCATGGGTCGCTCCAATCCTTGTTTCAGGCCGGCTCTTCGCTCTTGGGGTTGAAGATCCGTCCATCAGTCTTTCATCGATTGTTCGCGCAGCGAGTCGGCCAACAGGTTCAAGCCCAGCACGAACGACATCAGTGCGATCGTCGGCGGCAGCGCCGGGTGGATGAAGGAGCGCAGCAGGCGGCTGGCGTCCTTGATCGCGGTGCCCCAGTCCGGGCTTTCGGGCGCCAGGCCAAGGCCGAAATAGCCGAGCGTGCCGAGCAGGATCGTGGTGTAGCCGATGCGCAGGCAGGCATCGACGATCAGCGGCCCGCGTGCATTGGGCAGGATCTCCCACAGCATGATGTACCAGGGCGATTCACCCCGCGTCTGTGCGGCCGCCACATAATCGCGCGTCTTGATGTCCATCACCAGGCCGCGCACGATGCGGAACACGCCGGGGCTGGAGGCGAACACCACCGCCACGAAGATGTTGAGCTGGTTGGGGTCGATGTGCACGATCTTCAGCGGATCGGCGTCGAACACCAGGCCGGCATAGATCCAGCCACCGACGATCAGGGTGATGCCGAGCAGGATGTAGAGCCGATCGGGCCGGTTCTTGTAGCGCGTCCAGAACAGCACGCTGAAGAAGATGATCGGAAACAGGAAGAACACGCCGGCCATCGCATAGGGGATCGGCGTGTCCATGATGCCCGGCGTCACCAGCAGGTAGAACAGCAGGATCACAGGGAAGGCCAGCACCAGATTGGCCAGGAACGACAGCACTGTGTCGATCTTGCCGCCGTAGTAGCCGGCCGGCAAGCCGAGCGTGATGCCGACCATCAGCGCGAAGCCCGTCGCGGCAGGCGCTATGATCAGCACGATCTGGCTGCCATAGACCATGCGCGAAAACACGTCGCGTGCCAGCTTGTCACCGCCGAATAGATACGTCAGCCCCGATTGCGGTTCGATGGCGCCCGGCAGCACGTCCTTCATGATCGGGACCTGGGCCAGCGGATCGAAGGGCGAGATGGTCGCGGCGAAGATCGCCGTGAACAGCCAGAACAGGCAGATGCCGACGCCGACTATGCCGACGCCGCTGTCGAACAGCTGGCCGTAGAGCGCCAGCTTCTTCTTGTAGGCGAAGCTCGCTCCCATGACGATGAGGAGCGCGATCCAGACCGGCCAGAAGCGCGACAGCACTTCGAGAACGACGGTGAAGGAACTGATGTATTGGATCGGCATCCGCTTCGCCCCCTACTGAACTCTGATACGCGGATTGAGAAACGCGTAGCCGACATCGGAAATGAGTTGCGTGATCAAGACGATGAACACCGAAACCAGCGAGCAGCCGAGCAGCAGGTCGATGTCGTTGTTGCCGGCAGCCTCGACCAGCGTGTAGCCGAAGCCCTGGTAGCGGAACATCACCTCGACGATGACGACGCCAGTGAGCAGCCAGGGAAACTGCAGCATGATGACGGTGAATGGCGCGATCAGCGCATTGCGCAGCGCGTGCTTCACCACCACGCTGCCGAAGGAGAGACCCTTCAATCGGGCGGTCCGGATATATTGCTGCGTCATCACCTCGACCATCGAAGCGCGCGTCATGCGGGCGATGTAGCCGATGCCGTAGATCGCCAGCGTCATGACCGGCAAAGTGAAATTGTAGAAGGTGATGCCCTGGCTGGCCGATGCCGCCGAGCCGTTCAACCAGCCAAGCCATGAGGCGAAGATGACGGTGAAGATGACGCCCGACACATATTCGGGTGTCGCGGTCGAGGCGATCGAGGCCACCGACAGCACGCGGTCGGTTCGCGACCCTTCGCGCATGCCGGCCAGAATGCCGATCAGCAGCGAGATCGGCACCATTACCGCCAGCACGCAGAGCATCAGGGTGCCGGTCGCGCCAAGGGCGGGAAACAGTTTCGAGGCGACGCTAGCCTTGAATTTGGTAGAGCAGCCGAAATCGCCCTCGAGAACGCCAGCGAAGGTCGGCACGACCGGATCGTTGCAGAAGGAGAAACGCTGCGCCGGCTTGCCGGTCGCCGGGTCGGTCACCGGCTGCTTGGGCACGACGCCCAGCCACTGCCCATAGCGGACGAAGAAGTTCTGCCGGTAGCCATGGTTGACCAGCCAGCTTTCGAGCTGCTCGGCCGAGGTATGCATTTCGGTCTGGCTGATCGCCAGCTTCTTCAGATTGGGTTCAAGGTTGATCAGGAAGAAGACGATCATGGTCAGGCACAGCATCGTCAATGCCATGGTGCCAAGGCGCCTGATAACGAAAGAAAGCATGGCGGTCCCCTGCCGATGGGTTGGGGTTTGAGCCGGCTATGAAAGCCAACCCTGCCGTGACCGGCGGGGCTGGCTGTCAAACAGGCCTTCGGATGCGATCAACCCTGTTTTTGTTGCATGACCTTGCCCGGGAGTCCGCAACTTTTTTGAGAAGCGGACCTACAGGGACGGATGATGCCAACAGCGAGGGAAGGGGCTGATGCCCCCTTCCCCTTGTCCGTGCGATCAAGCCTGGTCGAGCCAGACCTTGCCGTAGTCGCGCTCGAAGGTCGGATGCATCTTGTAGTTCTGCACCGCCTTGACCGAGTGGCTGTAGAGCTTGCGCCAGTACGGCTGGATCAAGATGCCGGAATCCTGCAGGATCTGCTCGATGTCCTTCATCATTTCCTTGCGCTTGGCGGCGTCGGCAACGGCGAGCGCTGCATTGAGCTTGGCGTCCCAGTCGGGGTTCGACCAGGCCGTCTCGTTCCAGGCCTCGCCTGTGCGATAGCCGATCGCAAGCACCTGGACGCCAAGCGGCCGCATGTTCCAGTTGGTCATCGACAGCGGATACTTGGTCCAATCGTTCCAGAACGTCGAGCCAGGCAGCACGGTGCGCTTCACCTTGAGGCCGGCGTCGCGCATCTGGGCGGCGATCGCATCGCCGGTGTTCTTGTGCCAGTCCTCGTCGACGGTGATCAGATCGTGCTCGAAGTCAGCCTGGCCTGCCTCCGCCATCAACGCCTTTGCCTTGGCCGGATCGCGGGCGACCTTCGCAAGCTCGAAATATTCCGGGTGAATCTGGCAGACATGGTGGTTTTCGGCAACGGTGCCGGCATTGCCGTAGCCGAGCTGAAGAACGACATTGTTGTCGACCGCAAGCTGCAACGCGTTGCGCACCTTCTGATCGCCATAGGGCTTGTTGTTGACGTTGGTGCGGCAAACGATGGTCGACGCCGTGACGATTTCCGACTTGACCAGGTCCATGCCGTCGAGGATCGACACATAGTCGGCCGAGGTCTCGAAGTTGGTGTGGACTTCGCCGGCTTCGAAAGCGCTGACCATGGCTGCAGGATCGGTGCCATAGTCGATGAATTCCAGGCCATCGAGGAACACTTCGCCGTCCCACCACTTGTCGTCGGCACGGCGCTTGTAGACCACCTTCTGGCCGACATCGTAGGAGACGAGTTCGAACGGGCCGGTGCCGATCGGGCAGGATTTGAAATCGCCGCCCTTCTCATCGAAGCTCTTGTGAACGATCAGGCCGGGATAGTCGCACATGTTGGGGATGAGTGCGATATCGGGCTTGGAGAGCTTCAGCACGACCGTGTGGTCGTCCGGCTTGGTGACGGCGCTTTCGTCGAGCTTGTCGTCCTTGACCAGCGAGCCGAGACGGCCGGGCATGGAATTGCCTTCGGCCTTCTTGTCGGCCCAGCGCTTGAGATTGAAGATGACGTCATCGGCGGTGAAGGGGTCGCCATTCGACCAGGTGACGCCCTTGCGCACATGCAGCGTGTACTGCGTGGCGTCGTCGTTCACGTCCCAGCTTTCCAGCAGATAGGGGCGGAACGTGTATTCGGATGTGTACTTGACCAGCGGCTCGAGCGCCTGGCGCTCGGCATTGGCGATTTCCGACCAGTCGGCTTTGCGCGGGTCCTTCGGATCCTTGATCCACTGGGCGATTTTCAGCGTGCCGCCCTTCTTGCCTTTTACCTCTTCGGCCTTCGCCGGCGTCGGGTCGGCGAGGCCGAGCAAGCCGTAAGCCATTGCCGTCGACGCGCCGAACACGCTGGCCATGGCCAGGAATTCGCGGCGATCCACCGTGCCTGCCTTGGCGTCTTCGGCCATGGCCAGGATGTGATCGGGAACGCGATCGCCGTTACTCTTATAAATTGTCATGACTTAACTCCCATTGTTGGCTTTCCGCCTTTTAACATTCCGCATCCAGGCCATGATGTCAAAGCCGGTTTGGATTGGAACATGTTAGCGAATGTGCAACTTTGGAAAGCGGGCGGTTCGCGTGATAACGACAGTCTTGGCGCAAAATTGCTACTGCCCGACTGATTCCTCTGGAATCTCGATAGTCGAATAAACTGAGACATTTACTGAAGGCCGAACAGCGCCAGCCTTGGGCCGTCATGGGGCCAAAAGCCCCGTCGAAGTATCAATATTCTTTCTCGTAGAAGATGCCGCCCTTGGCCTCGCCGGCATCATTGGCCTCGCCGCGCAGTTTGACGCCGCGCCCGACATTGAGGTCGATGGTCGCCTTGCCGGAACCGGGCTTGTCGCCTTTCTGGATCGTCACGTAGGTGCGGTCGTTCAGATACTTGCCCGCCGAAACCGCCGTGCCGCCCCGGTCGTCGGTGGTGACGTCGAGATCGTCGACGCCGATCGCACTGCGCAGGTTTTCAAGCAGCGACGTCGAGCCGCCGACCCCGGCCAGTTGCCCGGCCGCTTCGGCGAGCTGGGCGATCTGCAGYGGCGACAGGTTGGACATCGAGCGCCCGAAGATCAGCTGCGCCAGCACCTCGTCCTCGGGCAGCGCCGGCACCGAGGAGAAAATGAATTTCGGATTGGTCGCCTCACCCGACACCACGATGGTGACGGTGGTGGAGGTCGTCGTCGTTGTCGCCGTCAAATTAAGATAAGGCACCAGCGAGCCGGAGAAGCCGACCGTGCCCTCGGTGAAGGTCAGCCGCTTGCCAAGAATCGACAGCCGCCCGCGCTGCAGTGTGAAGGTGCCGACCGCTTGCGGCGACGAAGCCGGGCCGGTCAGCCGGAGCGAGCCGCCGAGTTCGGCATCGACGCCCCTGCCCTGGATGAAGATCTG
The DNA here is from genome assembly GCF_056404455.1 of Mesorhizobium sp. P2_D1. Taxonomy (NCBI): domain Bacteria; kingdom Pseudomonadati; phylum Pseudomonadota; class Alphaproteobacteria; order Hyphomicrobiales; family Phyllobacteriaceae; genus Mesorhizobium; species Mesorhizobium sp. P2_D1. The sequence goes on along the minus strand of NZ_JBFUDZ010000011.1, from coordinate 31,865 downwards.
GTTCGGCGCGTTGATCGTGACATCGAGGACGAGGCCGCTGCCGCCGCCACCGCCACCGGCCGTCGGCGGGCGCAGCGCCTTGTCCTGCGCCAGCACGGCACCTGGCGCATTCTTGTGCTTGACGTCGAGTGCCGACAGCGAACCTGGCAGCCTGTCTGGAACCGTGATCACCGTCTTGGCGAGATTGATGGTGCCCGCAATCACCGGTGCGGAGGTCAGCGGCCCCTTGATCGTCAGGTCGCCGCCGAGATTGGCGGTCACCACGCGGCCGTCCGTATAGCGGCCGTCGACCAGCTTGATCGACAGATCGGCCGGAAATCCTTGCGCCGGGTTGATGCCGACCGTGCCGCTGGCCGACAGGCTGCCGCGCGTCGACAGCGTGCCGGTCAGCCGGTTGATCCTGGCGACGCCGCCTGCGATCGATACGTCGGCGGCGATATCGTTGACCGCGAGGCCCGAGCGCGCGTCGACCAGGCGCGCGCCGGAGGTGCTGATCGAGCCGCCGATGACCGGCGATGTCGCCGGACCGCGAACCTGCATGTTGACATTGGCCGTTCCAGACAGGGACAGCCCCTGCGCGGCAAGCTTCTGGCTAAGCAGACCGAATGGCACGGCGCCATTGAAATCGAGCACCAGCGCCGGCGTGCCTGCCGTCGTCACGGTGCCGCCGCCCTTGAGGCCAAGGCCGGCTCCATCGCTGACATTGGCGTTGAAGGTCAGCTTGTTGGCGGCGAAGGTACCTGACGAAGAAACACTCACCGCACCGACACCCGCACCCCGGGTCTGCGACGTCTGCACGCCGGTCGCGTCGATGTTGAAGGCAACAGCGGGGCTCGCCGGCGCACCCGTCACCTTCGCTGTGCCCGAGATCGAACCGGCGGCATCGAGGCCCGGCGAGAAACTGTTGGCAAGTGACATCGGCACTCGGGCCAGCGTCGCGTTGATGTCGAGCGCCGTGCCAACCTTGCCGGTCACCGTCGCCGTTCCGCCACCCAGGTTGAGCACCAGCCGGTCCAGCGTCGTCGTGCCATTGGCAATGCTGACGGTCGAGGCCTGGGCTATGGCCGCCTTGATGCCCTTGACCGTGGCCTGGCCGGAAGCAAGCTCGATGGTGGTCGTGCCGTTGGCCACTTTCACCCGGCCAGCGGCCTGCACCGGGATGCCTTTGACGGTGGCGCCACCGGAAAAGCCGGTCCAGTCGCCATCGCGCTTCAAATCCACATTGATGCCGCTGATCACTGTGCCGCCGGATGTGACGGTGTCGGCGCGGATCTTTCCGGAAATCACCGGAGCCGCGAGATAGTTGGCGATCAGCGCATCGACGGAAACGGCCTTTGCCTGCAAATCGCCGCGCGAGATCGACGCCGTCGCCGCCTTGATCGCGACTTGCGGCGCGGTGCCGTTCTTGGAAAAGGCGATGGTGCCGCGCACGTCGCCTTCCGCTTTTTCCAGCGCAAGTGCCGCAAGTGGGCCGATATCGGGCAGGTCGAGCGCGATGGTGCCGACCGGCACGAACTTCTCGTCCAGCGCCAGATCGCCGGAGATCCTGTTCTTGCCAAGCGACAGCAGCAGGCCGTTGATGGCGCTTTTGCCGTCCGCCGTCGCCAGCACCGCACTGCCTTGCAGTGGCTGGCCGGCGACATTGCCGGTGAGTTGTACATTCGCCGCCGGGTTTGCGGCATCTGCCTTGCCGGTGGCGGTGAGCTTCAGCCCGGTGATCTCGCGCGCGGCCACCAAAAGCCGGTCGCTGTCGACCGTCAGCGACAGATCGGGCGCGGTCGCCGGGCCCTGGGCGTTCAGGGCGAAGGCGATGGCGCCCTTGGCGTCTTTCGAAAGCAGCGAGATGTCGCTTAGCGCGCCCTTGATGTCGGCGGCGACCTTGCTGTCGGCAAGGCTGGCCTGCCCCTCGGCAGTCAGTGCACCGGAGGCGAGCGTCAATCCATCGACATTGACATTGCCCGACGCATCGCGCTTCAGCGCAGCACTCAGTTCCGCGCGTTCGGCAAGCACGCCGCGCACCGCCGCCGGCAGCGCCGCGGAGGCTGCGTCGGCTTTCAAATTGAGCTCGATGGCGCCGTCGGCCAGCGATACCCGGCCGCTAAAGTCGCTGTTCAGCGCATCGCTCGTCACCGAGCCGCTGTCGATGGTGATGGCGTCGGTAGCGAGGCTGCCGGCAACCTTGGCCGTGACCTTGCCGGCGATCAGTGGCGCGATCGTTGGGTTGTCGAGGCCAATCTGGTCGGCCGACACTGTACCGGAGATCTGTCCTGTCCGAGCCTTCAGATCGAAAGCATCGGAATGCAGGGCGACAGCGACGCCCTCGACCTTGGTCAGCTTGGTGGCGACCGACGGCAGCGACGCCGAAATGTCGAGCCGCGGCTGCGTGCCCTGCCCCGCTGCCCTTACCGACAGCGCCTGCAGTTCAAGCTTGATAGGGCTTTCCGCGCTGCCCAGCGTCAGCGGCAAGCTGGTTCCGGCCGAGGCGAGATCGAGGGCAAAATCGCTGGCGCCGTTCGGGTTGAGGGTGCCCGCCGCCTTGCCGGAAATCTTGTCGCCTGTGAGCGTCGCATGATCGAGCACGACGCCGCCGGCCGTGGTGTAGCTGCCCGCCGCATCGACGGCGAGCGGCCCGAGCCCGGCCTGCCGGGTCTGGCTGGTTTCGACGCCGGCCAGTTGTGCGTCGAACCGAACCTCGGGCGCAGATGGCGGCCCGGTCACTTCAGCGGTACCACCGAGCGTGCCCACGGCATCGAGACCGGGCGAAAAATCATTGGCGATTGCCGCCGGCAGTGCCGAAAACTGCGCCGCCAGATCGAGAGCCTGGCCGGCGGTGCCGGATAGCGTCACCGAGCCGCCACCGACATCAAGCGCCAGTTTTTCGATGCTAGTCGTGCCATTGGCAATGCTCAACGTCGATGGCTGCGCGATCGCGGCCTTGATGCTGCGAACCGTGGCTTCACCCGAAGCAATCTCGACGCTGGTCGTCCCGTCCGCGATCTTGACCCGGCCGGCAGCGGTCGCCGGAATGCCCGATATGGTGGCGCCACCGGTAAAATTGGTCCAGTCGCCATCGCGCTTCAGGTCGACGCCAATGCCGCCGATTTCCGTGGTTCCGGAGGCGACGCTGTCGGCCTTGATCGAACCGGCGATCGCCGGCGCCTTGAGATAATTGGCAATCAGCGCATTGACGGTTATGGCCTTGGCCGTCACCTCGCCGCGCGCGATCGACGTGCTCTTGGCGTCGATGGCAACCGAGGGCAGGTCGCCATCCCTGGCGAAGCGGATGGTGCCGTCGATGTCGCCCGTCACCGCCTGGCCGGCGAGCGCTGCCAATTGGTCGATAGCAGGCGCGGCGAGCGTCAGCGTGCCCAAGGGCATGAATTTGTCATCCAGCGCGAGGTCACCCGAGACCTTGTTGTCGCCAAGCGAAACCAGGAACCCATTGATCGAACGCTTGCCTTCGCTGGTCACCAGCGCCGCCTTGATGTCGAGCGGCTGGTCGTTGACGGAACCGGTCAGCGAGACATTGGCGGAGGGGCTGGCAATGTCGGCCTTGCCGCTTGCCGTCAGCTTTATGCTCTTCACCGTGCGGCCCGAAGCCGTCAGGCTGTCGCTGTCGGCGGAGACCGTGAAATCCGGCGCTGTCCTGGCGCCGCTTGCCGACAGTGCAAAATCGACGCCGCCGGCCACCGGCACGCCGACCATCGGCGACAGCACCGAAACGTCGCCCAGCTTGCCCTTGATATCGGCCTGGATGTCGGTGCCCTGCGCGCTAGCCGTGCCACTGGCGCTGAGCGTGCCGGAGGTCAATGAGATCGAGTTGGCGGCGAAGGATCCCTGCGGATCGCGCGTCGCCGCGGCCGAGAACTTCACCCGGGCGCCGAGCACCGAGGCGATCTGCGGCGGCAAGGCCGTCGCCACGGCATCGGCATTCATCTTGAGCTGCATCGACAGGTCGGCAAGTGCAACCGTGGCGGTCAGCGAGGCGTTGACCGCGTCGGAGCGCAGCGTGCCTTCGTCGATGGCAATGGCGTCCTTGCTGACCGACCCGGCCAGATCGACATTGACCTTGCCGGTGACCAAGGGCGCCAGCGTCGCCACGTCGGTTTTGAGGCCGCCCGCCGCTAGCTTGACGGTGACCGGCCCGGCGCGGTTCTGGATATCGAAGCCGTCCGAATGGATCTGCGCCGCCAGGTCGTCCAACCGCGTGCCGCCGGCGACGATTGAAACGAAGGAGGCGCCGATGTCGATGATCGGCGTCTTGCCGTCGCCGAACGCGCGTGCGGTGGCGTTGTTGATCGCCAGCGTGATCGGCTGCGCCTTGCTGCCAACGCTGATCACCACAGGCGCGCCCTTGGCGGCGAGTTCCACCGCGAGATCGCTGGCACCGGCAGGGTCGACGATGCCGGACGCGGTGCCGTGCACCGCATCGCTGTCGATGCTGGCGCGGTCGACACTGACACCGCCCGCCGATGTGGCGGTGCCAGCGACATCGAAGCTGGTCCTGCCGGCAAACAGCGTCTTCAAATTCTCCGGCAGGAAGCGCGCGAAATCACCGTCGCCCTTGGCCTCGATGTGATTGCCCTTGTCGGTCAGTTGATGGCGCCCTGTGAGCTGGGTGACGATCTGGCCGTCGACAACGAAGGTCCCGATGCCGCTCCAGTTGGCCAGCGGGCCCGTCCCCGAGACAATGATGTCGACCGGCGGCGTATCAGGCAGATTGAGCAGGTTGGCGATGATGCCGCCCGCCGGCTCCGATGCCTTCAGATCAAGGTCGAGCTTGTTGTCGGCTGGCGCGAAATGGACTTTGGCATCGACATTGCCTTGCTTGCCGTCATGGCGGGTGACGTCGAGCGTCGTCTCGACCGCCAGCGGCGCGGCGTCGACCTTGAGCATGCCCTTGGCGGCAAGTTCGGCGATGCCGCTGCCAGCCAGATCCTGGCCGAGCGCGATTTCGGGAAGGTCGATCTGCTTGATGTCAAGCGAGACCGGCAGCGTCGTCGTGCCGCCGCTCTGCGCCGGCTGCGCGCTGGCCACCGGCAGCCGGGCCAGTTCGATGCGCCCGGCCGCGATGCGGTCGGCGCTGAAGCTTCTCGACAGCAGTGCCAGCGGAGACCAGTCGACGGCGACCTTGCGCGCCAACAGCCAGGCGCCCTCACGGTCTTCCAGCACGATATGGTCGGCGCTGAGCGCGCCCGACCAGATGCCGTCGATACCGCTGACGGTGATCTTGCGGTCACCGCTCGACGCCAGCCGCGAAATGATGCCGGCAAGATTGTCGCGTCCACGCTCGGTCTTGGTCAGCACCACCAGCGCGCCGATCGCCCCGGCGACAGCAATGAGCAGCGTGTAGAGGACAATGCGAAGGATGCGCCTGAATATCTTCATCGCTCAGAACGCCTGTCCGATGCCGGCATAGATGCCGAAATGCGGATCGTCTGGATCTCGATTGAGCGGCACGGCCGCGTCGATGCGCAGCGGCCCGAATGGCGTGACATAGCGCAGGCCGACACCGGCGCCGACCTTGACGTCGGAGAAATTGGGCACCGATTTGGTCGACACCGTGCCGGCATCGACGAACGGCACGATGCCGATCGTGTCGGTGATGGCGATGCGCATCTCGACCGAGGTCTCGAAGAAGGACAGACCACCGATCGGCTGGCCGGTGAAATCCTTGGGGCCGATGCCTTGATAGGCATAGCCGCGCACCGAACCACCGCCGCCGGAATAGAAGCGCCGGTCGGCTGGTACATTTTCGAGGCTGGTGCCGACTATCGAGCCGACGGCCACACGCTCGGCCAGCACGAACTTCGAAGCCGAATCCAGCGACTGATAGGCTGAACCCTCGCCCTTGAGCTTGAGGAAGGCCGCACCGTTCAGAATGTCATAGCTCGGCTCGGCATAGGCCAGCACCCGGAAGCCGCCGGTCGGGTTCAGCCGGTTGTCACGGTTATCGTAGACATACTGCAGCGGAATGCTGGCGATCAGATATTTGTGCTTGCCGAAAGCATCGTGGATTCGCGAATAGTCGAGCGACACTTCCGCCGAAACCGTCTGCTTCTTGGTGAGTTCGTAGGACAGGCCGGTGCTGCCTTTCACCGAGAAATGGTCATAGGCGTCCGGATGCTCGAGCACGGTCTTGAACCTGGCGAAGAACTTCGAGGCGGGCCCGATTACGCCCGGTTTTTCGAACATGATGCCAGCATTATAGTTGAGCTCGCTGAGGTCGTTGCTGCCGATACCGCTGATGGCCCCTTCGATGCGCAGCTTTTCGGCCCGGCCAAACAGGTTGCGGTGGCCCCAATAGCCCTCCAGGCCGAGGCCATCGGTGTTGGAGAAGGTGCCGCCGACACCGAAATAGCGTGGCTTGCGCTCGCTGACCTGGACGCCGATCGGAATGTTGCCGTCGGCATCGAGCTTGTCGGCTTCCCTGAACGTCACGCTGTTGAACACCTCAAGCGCCAGCAACCGGTCGCGCGCATCGCTGATCTCGTCGGGCGAGTATTGCCGGCCGCGCTTGAGGCCGGTCATGTATTCGGTGAAGTCGCGATCGACCTTCTCGGTGCCTTCCACCGTGGTGTCACCATAGCCGGCGACCGGCCCGGCGGCGACCGTCAGCGTCACGTCGAGCGTCGAGGTGGCATGGTCGGCGACGATCTGGCGGTCGGTCACCTTGGCTAGCGGCCTGCCCTCCTGCTTCAGCGCCCGCACGATCAGCGCCTCGGCCTTGAGCACGGCGCCGGATCCGGCGTCGCCGCCGGCGATCAGGCCATAATCGGCGCTCATCAGCCCCGCCGCATCACCCTCCAACCGGACATTGCCGAGAGTGAATTTCGGCCCGCTGGCGATATCGATGACCACCGGTACCGGTTGCGGGCCCTTGAATTCGGCATCGGGGGGCAAATCATCGAGCGGCTTGCCATCGATGGTGATGGTGACGACGCCTTCATAGCGGGCGTCGGCATAGAGCGCCGCGACCAACTGCTCACGGTCGCTACGCGCCTTGGCCATCAGCCCGAGCGAGCCGGAAACCGGGTGTTCCTCGTCACTGTTTAGGGCCGAGGCATTTTCGAGCTTCTTGACGAGATCCTTGTCGGCATCTGGCGCGGAAATGGTGACGGCATAGCGCAGGGGGTCGACGATGTCGGCGTCCTCGTCTTTCGACGATCCCCACAGCTTGATGCCGAAAAGCTCGAAAGCAGCAGCATTTCCGGCCTCGGCGACAAGCGCGGTTGAGCAGATCATGACCAAAAGCAGGGCGCGCGAAAGCACACGCCCTGGCGCGGTACCTCCTGACATCTGCTCTTCATGCGCCGGCATTAAGACAACCTAGAATGAAAACCTAAAATTGGAATGAAGTTCTGAAGCGCTCGTAAAGGGGCCACAATCCAATTGTCTGAAATAGGACGGGCTTGGAATTCACACCTTCTGCGTCGCCGCAAGAAAGCGTGATCCCCTGTCCTATGGAGCTACTACCGGCGATCGGCCGGAAAGGAAACCGTTGGCAGGCGGAACCCTGCCGCGTCCTTGTGTTGACAAGCATGACTGATGCTTGATCATGCCTGGACGTTAGCAGTGTCTGGGAGGGTGTAATGGCAATGCGCGCGGCTCGTGGTCTGTCGATCCTGATTCTTCTCTTTTTTGCCTGGAATGGTGTCGCGCAGGCGGCTGAAGCCCGGCGAATCGCGACATCGGACAATTCCGATTATTTCGGCTTTGATCTCAGGTCCGACCAGAATGTCACGCTCGACCAGTGCAAGACGACATGTCTGGGTGATCCGGCCTGCCGCGCCTTCACCTACAACACCAAGGCCAAATGGTGTTTCCTCAAATCCGACTACAATCAGCTGAAGCCGTTCAACGGTGCGGTCGCCGGCAAGGTCGTCAACATCGATGGCGACCCCGACATCGGCGCGCCGCCGGAACTTGCCTTCTTCCCCAACTGGATGGCCGATCAGGCCCAGCAATACCGCAACAAGCTGTTGGGTCCGGCCTATGTCAAGCCGACGGAAGGGCTGACGGCGCTGACGAATGCCGCCGAACAGTCCATGCTTACCGGCGATCACCGCTCCGCCATGCTGAGATATGAAGGTGCCGTGTCCGTCATGCCCGATGATGGCCAGCTCTGGCTCGCCCTGGCGCGCGAAACGCTGGCCGTGCAGCCTGCCGCCAACACGTCCGAGGCTTCCACTTTGCCGGCAAACGGCACCTCGGCCGCCTTCAACGCCTACAAGCTCTCGCGCACCACCAAGACGCGCGCCGAAGTGCTGGCGCTGCTCGGCAACGGCCTCGACAAGCGCGATCTCTACCGCCCAGCCCTGCAGGCCTATGAGGCCAGCCTTGCGCTGGTCCCCTCGCCGGCGGTCCAGGCCGACTATGCCGATCTGAAGGCCCGCAAGGGTTTCCGCGTCATCGACCACACGGTCGATGCCGACACCAGCGCGCCGCGCATCTGTGCACAATTCTCCGAGGATCTGGTCAAGACCGGCGTCGACTACGCCCAGTTCGTCACCGTCGACAACGCGCCTCCCAAGGGCGTCGAGGCCAAGGACAAGCAGATCTGCGTCGAAGGTCTGGAGCACGGCCAGCATTACGAGGTCACCTTCCGCGCCGGCCTGCCGGCCGCCATCGGCGAGGTAACGGCCGCCCCCGTGGTGCTGTCGATCTATGTGCAGGATCGGGCACCATCGGCCCGCTTCACCGGCGACAGCTTCGTGCTGCCGGCCGGCGCGCGCCGCGGCATTCCGGTCGTCACCGTCAACATGATCGCGGCCGAGATGAAGCTCTACCGTATCGGCGACCGTTCGCTGGCGCAGCTTCTTTCGGGCTATCAGTTCCTCCACCAGCTCGACAGCTATGATATCTCCAACATTTCCGAGCAGATGGGCGAGCCGGTCTGGCACGGCCAGCTCGACATCGCCAATGATCTGAACAAGGAGGTCACCACCTCCTTCCCGGTCGACGAGGCGCTGCCGCAACGCAAGCCCGGCGTCTATGTGCTGACCGCCCAAGCCGTCAACGACAAGAGCGACGCCTACAATTCGATGGCCACGCAATGGTTCGTCGTCTCCGACATCGGCCTGTCAACCTATACCGGCCAGGACGGGCTCAATGTCTTTGCCCGTTCGCTGGGCAGCGCCAAGCCGATCTCGGGCGCCGAACTGACGCTGGTTGCCCGCAACAACGAGGTTCTCGGCACCGCGACCACGGATGCCGACGGCCACGCCGTCTTCAACCCCGGTCTGACGCGAGGCGACGGCGGCATGGTGCCGGCCGTGCTGATGGGCAAGCAGGGCGACAATGATTTCGTCTTCCTCGACATGGGCCGGGCAGGCTTCGACCTGTCCGACCGTGGCGTCACCGGACGCGCGGCGCCCGGCGCGCTCGATGTCTATGCCTGGACCGAGCGCGGCATCTACCGCGCTGGCGAGGATGTTCATGTCGCGGCCCTTGCCCGCGACGGCGCTGCCAAGGCGGTCGAGAACCTGCCGCTGACCTTCATCTTCTCGCGCCCCGACGGCGTCGAGGACCGCCGCATCGTCAGCGACGGCGCATCGGCCGGCGGCCACGCCGTCGACCTGCCGCTCGAGCCCAACGCCATGCGCGGCACCTGGTCGGTGTCGATCTACACCGATCCCAAGCAGCCGGCCGTCGCCAGCCAGATGTTCCTGGTCGAGGATTTCGTACCGGATCGCATCGAATTCGACATGAAGGCCGACAAGCAGGAGATCGCACAGGGCGAAACCGCCAACATCAACATTGACGGCCGCTTCCTGTACGGCGCGCCGGCAGCAGGCCTGGCGCTGGAAGGCGAGTTGACGCTGTCGACGTCCCGCGATTGGGACCGTTTCCAGGGCTTCTCCTTCGGCCTCGCCGATGAGCAGTCGGCCGAACCCACGGTCACCCCTCTCACCGATCTGCCGGTGGTTGGCGATGACGGCAAGGCGACCTTCCCGGTCTCCGTCGAGCAACTGCCCTCGACCACCAAGCTGGTCGACGCCAAGGTGACGGTCCGGATGCGCGAAACCGGCGGACGCGCCATCGAGCGTTCGCTCAACATCGGTATCCGCCCGCAAGGCCATATGATCGGGATCCGTCCGGATTTCGCCGACAATGAAGTGCCGCAGGGCGGCACGGCGAAGTTCAGCCTGATCGCCGTCGATCCGGACGGCAAGCGTGAGGCGCTGAAAGGCGCCCAATGGACGCTGGTCAAGGTCGAACGCAATTACCAGTGGTACCGCTCCAACAACTCGTGGAACTACGAGCCGGTCACTTTCACAAAGTCGATCGCCAACGGCCAGGTCGACCTCAGCGCCGACGGCGACGCTACGGTCTCCGTGCCGGTCGACTGGGGCCAGTACCGCCTCGAGGTCGAGACATCGGATCCCGAGGGACCGGCGACCAGCTACGAGTTCGACGCCGGCTGGTACGTCTCCTCGACCACCACCGAAACGCCTGACGGCCTGGAGATCGCCCTCGACAAGGACACCTATGCCGCTGGCGAAGTGGCCAAGCTCAAGGTCTCGCCGCATTTTGCCGGCGAACTCCTGATCAACATCGGCTCGGACAAGCTGTTGAAGACCGTCACGGCAACCGTGCCGGCCGGCGGCAGCACAGTCGACATCCCGGTCGGTGACGACTGGGGCGCCGGCGCCTATGTCACGGCAACCCTGTTCCGGCCTGGCGACGCGCAGGAATCGCACATGCCGGCCCGCGCCATCGGCGTGAAGTGGCTGAAGGTCGATCCGGGCTCGAAGAAGCTCGCCGTCACCCTCACGCCGCCGGACAAGACCATGCCGCGCCAGCAGTTGTCGATCCCGGTCGCGGTGGCCGGCGTACAGCCGGGCAGCAACGCCTATGTCATGGTTGCCGCCGTCGATGTCGGCATCCTCAACCTGACCAACTACAAAGCGCCGGATCCGGAAAACTGGTTCTTCGGCCAGCGCATGCTGGGCATGGAAATCCGCGACCTCTACGGCCGCCTGATCGACGGCTCGCTGGGCAACACCGGCAAGCTCAGGACCGGCGGCGACGGCGCCAACATGCAGACGCAAGGCAGCCCGCCGACCGAAAAGCTGGTCGCCTTCTTCTCTGGTCCGGTTCAGCTCGACGCCGACGGCAAGGCTCGGATCGACTTCGACATCCCGCAGTTCAACGGCACCGTGCGCGTCATGGCTGTCGCCTGGACCAAGGAAGCGGTCGGCCATGCCCAGTCCGACGTCATCGTGCGTGATCCGGTGGTCATCACCGCCGGCCTGCCGCGCTTCCTGGCGCCTGGCGACGCCGCAGTCATGCGCCTCGATGTCGCCGACACCGATGGCCCGGCCGGTGACTATGCGCTGTCGATAAACACGACCGGCGACCTGTCGACCGGCGACAAACCTCTGCCTGAGAAGCTGACGCTGGCCAAGGGCAAGCGGCAGACACTGACCGTGCCGCTGATCGCACAGACGGCGGGCAATGCCTCGATCACCATCAAGCTTGCCCATGCCGACGGCACCGCTGTCGAACAGACGCTGTACGTGCCAGTGCGTCCGGCGCAATTGCCGGTCACCACCCGCCTGGTCGTCGACCTCAAGGGCAATGGCGGCGCTTTGCGCGTCGACAAGGAGCTCCTGGCGGCAAGCCTGCTCGACGGCGCTTCCGTCAGCGTCGGCGTTTCGCAGGCCGCAGCCTTCGACGTGCCGTCGCTTTTGATGACGCTCGACCGCTACCCCTATGGTTGCGCTGAGCAGACCACCAGCCGCGCCATGCCGCTTCTCTACGTCAATGAATTGGCGTCCGGCATCGGCATGGCCAGTGACCCTGACCTGCACAGCCGCATCCAGGATGCCATCTACAAGGTTCTGAGCTACCAGGCCTCTGCCGGCAGCTTCGGCCTGTGGGGTCCGGGCTCCGGCGACCTCTGGCTCGACGCCTATGTCACCGACTTCCTGACCAGGGCGCGCGAGCAGAAATACGACGTGCCGAGCCTGGCCATGAACCAGGCGCTGAGCAACCTGCAGAACTCGCTCGGCTACGACCAGAGCGTACAGGACCGTGGCAGCGAGATCGCCTACGCCCTCTACGTCCTGGCCCGCAACAAGAAGGCTTCGATCGGCGACCTGCGCTACTATGCCGACACCCAGCTCGAGGCTTTCTCGAGCCCGATGGCGGTTGCCCAGTTGGCGGCGAGCCTGGCGCTCTACGGCGACACGCCGCGCGCTGAAGCGACGTTCAAGACTGCGCTCCAGCTCGCCAAGGCGACAACCGACTATGACTACTACCGCTCCGACTATGGCTCGCCGCTGCGTGACGGCGCGGCGATGCTGGCGCTGGCGGCGGAATCGAAGCCGGTGCCGACGATCGTACCGGAGCTTATCAAGCTGGTGACGAAAGAACGCGCCGAAGCCGATTGGACCACCACCCAGGACGAATCCTGGATGCTGCTGGCGGCCCGCGCATTGAAGGAAGGCAATGATTCGATCACGCTGACCGTCAATGGCGCGCCGCATTCAGGCGGTTATTCCAACCAGATCAACGGCAGCGACCTGGTCGACAGCCCGCTCGCCATCGCCAACACCGGCAAGACCCCGCTGCAGGCCGTCGTCACCACCGTGGCGTCGCCGATCCAGCCGCTGCCGGCCAGCGGCGACGGCTTCACCATCGGCCGAACCTACTACAAGCTCGATGGCACCGAAGCCAACGTCACCGAGGCGACGCAGAACGAACGCTATGTCGTTGTGCTCAAGATCTACGAGCAGAACCGCTGGCCTTCGCGCCTCCTGATCACCGACTTGTTGCCGGCAGGCTTCGAGATCGACAATCCGGGCCTGGTCTCCAGTGCGCAATTGTCGAACTTCTCCTGGCTCGCCCAGACCGACGCGGCCCATCTCGAATTCCGCGACGACCGTTTCGTCGCGGCGTTCAACCCCAATGACGGCGATGGCGACCGCAACATCACGCTGGCCTATGTCGTGCGCGCGGTGACGCCGGGCACCTACGCCCATCCGGCGGCGACGGTGGAGGATATGTACCGGCCGCAATATTCGGCCCGCACCGCCACCGGCATGATGGAGGTCAAGGCGCCGTAAGGCGCCGATGGTGGCGATCATGAACAGAACGATGGCGCCAGCGACATCCCCCCTCTCCCCGTCACCATACGGGGAGAAGGTGCCGGCAGGCGGATGAGGGGCAGCGCCATGCTCTCCAGAAAAGTCCTGCGCCGGGCAGCCGTCACCGCAGCTTCCTGCGCCGGCATCCTTGCCCTTTCCGTCGCCTCCCTCTGGGAACTCGACCGCGCCTTTCCGCCGCCGCTCCCGGCCGAGCTCACGGTCTCGACGGAAGTCCAGGACCGCGACGGCCAGCTGTTGCGCGCCTTCGCCACGCCGGACGGTTATTGGCGGCTCGAAACCAGGCTCGACCAGGTCGACAAGCAGTTCGTCGACATGCTGGTCACCTATGAGGACAAGCGCTTCTGGGACCATGAGGGCGTCGACGTGCTGGCGCTGACCCGAGCCGCCGGCCAGTTCGCCACAAGCGGCCATATCGTCTCCGGCGGCTCGACCCTGTCGATGCAACTCGCCCGGCTGATCGAGCCGCGCGAAAGCCGCAGCCTCGGCTCCAAGATCAAGCAGATGCTGCGTGCCATCCAGATCGAGCGCCGGCTGTCCAAGCGCGAGATCCTCGAACGCTACCTGACCCTGGCGCCGTATGGCGGCAATCTGGAAGGCGTTCGCGCCGCCTCGCTCGCCTATTTCGGCAAGGAGCCGAAGCGGCTCACCGTTTCCGAAGCCGCCCTGCTCGTAGCCTTGCCGCAGCTGCCGGAAAAGCGCCGGCCCGACCGCAACCTGCAGATTGCCCACGCCGCGCGCGACCGGGTGCTGACCCGCATGGTCTCCTCCGGCCTGCTCGGAGAGCGCGAGGCGGCGCGTGCCGCGCTCGACGATGTGTCAGGCCTGCGCCGCACCTTGCCGGCGCTCGCCGCGCACGCCGCCTATGCGATGCTGCCCAAGGCCGTGCCCGGCCAGCCCGTGCAGATGACGATCCGCAAGAGCGTCCAGGAAGGGCTGGAGCAGGTCGCCAGGGACGCCGCCACCAAGTTAGGGCCTCGCCTCTCCGTTGCCATGGTGCTGGCCGACGCCCGCACCGGCGACATTCTCGGCGAGGTCGGCTCGGCCAATTTCTTCGATGCCAGCCGCTCCGGCTGGATCGACATGACCAAGATCGTCCGCTCGCCCGGGTCGACGTTGAAGCCGTTCATCTATGGACTTGCCTTCGAGCAGGGCTTGGTGGCGCAGGAAACGCTGATCGACGACAGCCCGGTCGATTTCTCCGGCTACCGGCCGAAGAATTTCGACATGGGCTATCAGGGCGACGTCAGCATCCGCCAGGCGCTGCAGCTGTCGCTCAACGTGCCGGCGATCCGCGTGCTGGACGCGGTCGGACCAACGCGACTGATGGCGCGCTTCCGCCAGGCCGGGGTGAGCCCCACGCTGCCGGTCAACGAGGCGCCGGGCCTGGCCATCGGCCTCGGCGGCGTCGGTGTGTCGCTGCGCGATCTCGTCCAGCTCTACACAGGCCTCGCCAATGGCGGCAAGACGCACACGCTGCATGACGGCACCGAGCCGGCCAATGCCGAGCGCACCACCGCCACCATCCTCGACGGTCAGGCCAACTGGCAGATCATCGACATCCTCTCTGGCGTCAAGCCGCCCGAGGGCGCCTCGCAGCGCGGCATCGCCTACAAGACCGGCACCTCCTATGGCTACCGCGACGCCTGGTCGGTTGGCTTCGACGGCCGCTACGTGCTGGGCGTCTGGGTCGGCCGCCCCGACGCCGGCGCGGTTCCCGGCCTCTCCGGCTACGTCTCGGCCGCCCCCATCCTGTTCGAGGGCTTTGTCCGTTCGGGTCTGGTCACCGTGCCATTGCCGGGCAAGCCGCCCGGCGTCTTCAGCCCCAAACGCGAGGACCTGCCTATGACGCTCGCCCGCTTTGGCACCGGTTCGGACGGCCTGGTGCAGACAACGCCGACCGAACCCGCGCCGACTATCATCTTTCCGCCGGACGGTGCTCGCGTCGACCTCGGCACCAACTCAGCCGATGCCTCGCCGCTGGTGCTGAAGCTTCAGGGCGGCCGCGCACCGTTCCGCTGGCTGGCCAACGGCAAGCCACTCACCGGCATCGACCGCCGCCGCACCGCAACCTGGCAGCCGGATGGCGCCGGCTACTCGACGTTGACCGTGATCGATGCCGCTGGACGCGCAGCAAGCGTGAAAGTGTTCGTCGAGTGAAAGCGTTCCTTGAATAGAATGCGCCAGGCGATCCAGTGCATTGGCTTTTGCGCGCTGACGGTGGCGGCTTTCACTCTGCCGACACACGCCGACACCCTGCCCGCCGGCTTTGTTCACCTCACCGCCATCGACCCTTCGATCCGCCAGGACATCCGTTACGCCGGATCGGGCAATTTCCTGCGCCGCAAGGTGAACGGCTATGAAGCGCCGGCCTGCATCCTCACCGAGCAGGCGGCCAAGGCGCTTTCGGACGTCCAGAAGGCGATTGCCGCCAATGGCCTGACGCTGGTCGTGTTCGATTGCTACCGCCCTGCCCGTGCCGTCACCGACATGGGGCAATGGTCGCGAGAGGGCGGGCCGCCCGATCCGCAATGGTATCCGCGGGTCAAGCGCGGCGACCTCATCGCCAAGGGCTATGTCGGTGAACTGTCCAGCCATTCTCGCGGCTCGACGGTCGATGTCGCCATCGCGCGAGCCGACAGCAGATCCGCGTCGAAACCGGCCTGCGGTGCTGTCGAAGCCGACACGCTCGATTTCGGCACCGGCTTCGACTGCTTTGACCCAATAAGCGAGACCGCCCACCGCGGGCTCGCCGGCGAAGCCGCGGTAAACCGGAAGATGCTTCTCGATGCCATGCGCACCGGCGGCTTCAAGGACTATGCCCGCGAGTGGTGGCATTTCACGCTGGCAAATGAACCGTTCGCCAAGCAGCGATTCGACTTTCCCGTCACCGCCAGGTGAGACAGCCACCAAACCGGTGGAACTGCTGTTCAGCGAACTGATACTTCAACAAGTTGTTGTATAAATACAACTTAAGTTGCCCGTCACCAGTGATTGCCCTGAAATCGCGCAGACTCGAATTGCAATTCCCTTCCGCAAGGATACGCATGGCCGCTGGAGGGCTTCCAATGGGTTTTACGTCGGGTTTTGACGTCGTGTTCGTGCGCGACGTCGTTCAACTATGTCCAAAGCGTCGCCGCTCGCTGCTTTTGGGCACGGCGCTCGGTTCGACGCTGGTAGCGCTCTGCGCCTCCCCGTCATTCGCGGCAAACTGCACGCAGCCGGCCTCGCCCTCGCCGATCACGGTCAACGGTGCTGCAACGCCGATCTCGTGCACCAACACCGTCGCACGCACGGCAACCGTGGCTGGCGACAACGCCATCGGCATAGTGACGACCGGCAATGGCAACACCGTCGACATCACCAACAGCGGGCTGCTGACCACGACTTCGACTTCACTCATTCCGGGGCCGACTTTCTCGCAGTCTACCGGCGCGCGCGGCATCTATGCCGGCACCAACGGCATTGGCGCTGACATCACCATCAACAACACCGGCACCATCAACTCGTACAGCGACGGCATCAAGGCGACCGACGCCGCCACGAGCGGCACCGTTTTCAGCAGCGACACCCACATCACCATCACCAATTCAGGCAACCTGACCGCAGGCCCCAACGCCGAGGGCATCTATGCCAATGCCAGCTACGGGTCCAACAACGTCGTGACCATCAACAACAGTGGCGTCATCCAGACCGGCGCCAGTGCCTCCCAGAGCGGCACATCGTCCGGCATATTCGCCACCGTCGACGGCGACAACAGCCAGATCAACATCGCCAACAGTGGCGCCATCAGCACGATCGGCGACACCGCTTCGGGTATCTCGGCGATCGCCAACTACTACAATGGCGACAATGGCAGCATCGTCATCGGCAACAAGGCTGCCATCACCACGACGGGCGCCGGCGCCGATGGCATCCTCGCCAAGGCAGGCAATCCGGACCATGGCGGCACGGTGAAGATCACCAACGCCGCCACCGTCAGTGCCGGCAAGATCGGCATCGCCAGCTCTACCTATGGCGCAGGCGGCAACATCATCATCGACAACAAGGGCAATATCACGGCCGGCACAGGCGGCGCCAATGCCTCCGACGGCATTATGGCCGTCGCCTACGGCAGTGACGCGACCATCACCATCACCAATGGTGGTGCCATCGACACGACCGCCGGCGGTCAGCGGTCTGTCGGCATCGAGGCCACGGCTGGCTACTACGATTTCAGCAATGCGCACATTTCAGTGACCAACACAGCCAGCATCACCACTGGCGCCTATTCCGAAGGCATCCTCGCTCGCTCCTATGGCACCGGCGCCACGGTCACCATCGACAACAGCGGCACCATCAACGCCGGCTCGCGCGGTATCGTCGCCAACGTCTACGGCGACAGCAGCCAGATCAGCGTCACCAACAGCGGGGCGATCACAACCACGGATCCGAACGCGAATGGCATTACGGCGGTCGCCATTTCCTATGACAGCAGCGGCGACAGCATTGTCATCGACAACAAGGCCGGCGGCACCATCGACACCAGCACCGGTACGTTCGGCATCTTCGCGCTGGCAGGGAGCAACGGCAATACCGACCCCGACAATGGCGGCACCATCACTATTACCAATGCCGCCACGATAAGTTCCGGCCACACCGGCATCGCCGCCATCACCTATGGCAATGGCGGCGATGTAACGGTTTCAAACTCGGCCGCGATCACAGCCGGAAAACTGGGCGACAACGGTTCCTACGGCATCCTGACTGTTGCCATTGGCAGCGACATAGCCATCGATATCACCAACAGCGGCGCCATCGACACGACCGCCGGCGGTCCTAACGCGACGGGCATCCAGGCCTCGGGCACCTATTCCTCGGCCAGCAACGTGCACATTTCGGTCACCAACAGCGCCAGCATCACCACGGCCGCCAATTCCGAAGGCATATTCGCCCAGGCCTACGGCGACGGCGGCATGGTTACCGTCGACAACAGCGGCGCCATCAAGACCGGCGACAGCACCTCGACGAACGGTCGTTCGTCCGGCATCGCCGCCAATGTCAATGGCGACAACAGCCAGATCAGCGTCACCAACAGTGGCACGATCACAACCATCGGCCTCGGTGCGAACGGCATCACCGCGATCGCCAACCTCTATGGCACCTGCAGCTGCCAGGGTCCCCTTTTCCCGGCCACCAGCAACGGCAGCATCGTCATCAGCAACAAGGCTGGCGGCACGATAACCACGACAGGAAGCTATGCGTCGGGCATCTTTGCACAGGCCGGCAACAAGGATCCGTCCGACCCTGGCAATTCCAATCCCGACGATGGCGGCACGATCAGCGTTACCAATGCCGCCGTCATCAAATCGGGGGGCAAGGGTATTGCCGCCGGCACTTACGGAGCTGGAGGCACCATTAGCGTCACCAACAGTGGCGACATCGTCTCGACGGCCGGCGAAGGCCTCTATGCCAAGTCCATTGGCGACAACAGCAGCATTGCCGTCGCTAATACGGCATTCGTCAATGCCAAGGGCGGCGCTGCCGGGCTGGCTGCCTACACGAGCGGCACCGGCAGCAACATCGTCATCGTCAACACCGGAAACAATGCGGAACTGTTCAGCAGCGTGGGATTCGGCGCAATCGCTGGCGCAACCGGTACATCGAGCACGATCCTCGTCACCAACGATGGCAAGATACACGGCGAGCTTGGCGGCCTGCAGGTCAGTTCGACCGGCGGCTCCACGGTCACCGTCGGCACGTCCGGCTTTGTCGGCGCCGACAACAACCTGGCCATCAAGTCGACCGCCGGAACAACCAGGATCGACGATGCCGGCGTGATTGCCGGCCGGGTCGAATTGAGCGACGCCGGAAATGTCATGAACGTCAATGACACCGGCGTCTTCAGGGCATTCACCGACAGCAAATTCGGTGCCGGCAGCGATACGCTCAACAATGGCGGCACCCTCTACGCATCGGGCAGCTTCTTCGGCTCTCCACCGGGCACTGTCAGGTTCATCGGCCTCGATAGCTTCGTCAACGGCAGCCTGGGCTCCGGAGCCGGCCTGACGACGATGATTGATGGCGTGGCCGGCGACAAGCTGATCACCAGCGGCAACTTCACCGGCCAGGGCAATTCGAAGCTCGGCGTCGACGCCAACTTTGCCACCGGCGTCGCCGACACTCTGACGATCGGCGGCAATTCGTCCGGTCATACCGATTTGGTGGTGAATGTCGTCGGCGCCGGCGCGCCGGCGGTCTTCATCCCCGTAGTCACGGTGACCGGAACAACCGCCGACAGCGATTTCGATCTGGCTGGCCCCGTCCATGCCGGCTTCTTCACCTACGGCCTGTTCCTGCAGGGCAACACACACGGCCTGCGTTCCATCGGGCTTGACAATGCCGGTTTCGAACTGCCCGCCGGCGTGACCGGAGCACAGGATGTGTGGCTGGACACGACTGGCTTCTGGCAGGACCGCATGGCGGATCTGCGCACGCAGGAAAGCGGCGTCCACAACGCGGATATGCCGGAGGAAAACCTCGCCGCGCGCATGGGCGGCCTCTGGGCGCGGGCGTCCGGCGATTGGTCAAATCGCGACAGCAGCGTAGGCTTCACCGATCCGGTCTCGCTGCAGGCCGAGACCCTCAACCTCGATCGCAAGCAGCGCACCAGCGCCTTCCTCGGCGGCATCGACATGGGGCTCGAAGGTGTCGCCGGCGGCGATATGCTGTTCGGCGTCATGGGCGGCTATGTCACCTCCAGGCTCGACTTCAAGGCGACGGACGACAGCTGGGACTACAAGGGCGGCACGGTCGGCGCCTATGCCACCTACCTCAATGGCGGCTTCTACCTCGACGGCCTCGTCAAGGCCGATTTCCTCGATGTCGACATCAACGACGTCGGCGGCAAGGCGAGCACCAACGCCACCAATATCGGCGCGCGCCTCGACGCCGGCTACCGCGTCGCCATGGGCTGGGGCTTCATCGAGCCGCAAGCCAGCCTGGAATGGGTCCGCACCAATATGGATTCCGTATCGCTGTTTGGCGGCGACATCGACTTCCAGAATGGCAGCAGCGGCCGCGCCAGGATCGGCGTGCGCATCGGCACCGACATGCAGATGAACGGCACGACCGTTAGTCCGGACCTGACGCTGAGTGTCTGGAACCATTTCGGCGACAGCAACGCCGTCGACATCAACTTCCCCGGCAGCGCCTTCTCCGCCACCGACAGCGCCGGCAACGGCACATTCGGCGAGGTCGGCGTCGGCGTGAATGTGGCCAGCGCCAGCAACTGGTCCGGCGTGGTCCGCGGCAGCGTCCGCTTCGGCAACAATTACAGCGCCGGCTCCATTGGCGCGGCACTCCGTTACGGCTGGTAGTCCGGCGGATTGCATCTGAACTTCTTGCGCCGGCCCTCGCGGCCGGCGTAGTCATGACCAGGTCCACCCATGGAGCAAGCGTGAGCACATCCAAGGCCACTGACGAGGCCCCGGCGAGACCGGCTGAAACCCCGCCTGCCGGCCCGGCCGAGCAGCAGACCAACATCTCGCTGTCGCGCGGCTTCATCAACTGGATGGAGACGGCACAGTGCTCGCTGGCCTTCACCTCCTACCAGACCGGGCAATTGTTCCTGGTCGGCCTCACCGGCGACAGGAAGGCCTCGATCCACCAGACCAGTTTCGTCAGGGCCATGGGCATGACCGTTGCCGGGCAGCGGATCATCCTAGCCTCCGACACGGCGGTGTGGCGGCTGGAAAACATCCTCGGACCCGACCAGGTCGCCAACGCCATTTACGACCGCATGTATATGCCGCGCGCCGCTTCTTACACAGGCGACCTCGACATCCATGAACTGGCCGTGCGCGAAGACGGGCAGATCGTGTTCATCAACACCAAGTTCTCTTGCCTGGCGACGCTGAGCCCGACGCATTCCTTCCGACCGTTGTGGAAGCCCTCCTTCATCAGCAAGCTGGTGCCTGAGGACCGTTGTCATCTTAATGGTCTCGCCATGCAGAACGGGCGCGCCCGCTATGTCAGCGCGATCAGTCGGTCGGACTCGGTCGGCGGCTGGCGCGACCGCCGCTGGGAAGGCGGCATGATCATCGACATCACCGAGGACAAAGTGGTGGTCGACGATCTGTCGATGCCGCATTCACCGCGCGTCCATGACGGTGCACTGTGGGTGCTGGATTCCGGCCGCGGCTTTCTGGTCCGCATCGATCCCGGAACCGGACAGCGGCAGAACATCGCCTTTTGCCCCGGCTTCCTGCGCGGCCTGAGCTTTCATGGCCGCTTTGCCATCGTCACCACCTCGCTGCCGCGCGATGGCCTGTTCAAGGACCTGCCGCTGCAGGACAATCTGCAGACGCGCGACGCCGAGCCGCGCTGCGCGCTCTACATCATCGATCTGCATACCGGCGGCATAGCCGAGTGGATCGAGTTGAAGGGACACATCACCGAGCTGTTCGACGTCGCCGTCATTGCGGGCTGCCGCTGCCCTTCGTCCGTGCCGCTCAACAGCCCGAACATGGCTTCGCTGATCACCATCGACAGCGAAGGCTGAGCGAATCGGGCCCGGCAGGCGAAGTCCTTGTCCCGGCCGGTCCAAAGCCTAGATGAAACGTCAGGCAGGCTCGCCGTTCGCTCAGTGCAGCCATGAGGAAGAAATTTCTCCGCACAGCGAAATATCGTCGAACATTTTCTTCAGGGGGCCAAAAAAGGCAACATTGAATGCATCTAATTTCTATCAATTCGGTAGATTTGGCGCCGGTTCAACGGAGGCAGAAATGACCAAACCTCATTTCAGGAAACTGCTCGGCGCACTGGTCGCCACATCTGTCCAGTTCGGCACGCTCGGTTTCGCGTTTGCCGACACCACCATCCTCAACGTGTCCTACGATCCGACGCGCGAGCTCTACAAGGCCTATGACGAAGCCTTCGCGGCGCATTGGAAGGCCGAGACCGGCGAGACGGTCACCATCCAGCAATCGCATGGCGGATCGGGCGCCCAGGCCCGCGCCGTGATCGACGGCCTCGACGCCGATGTGGTGACGCTGGCGCTCGAAGGCGACATCAACGCCATCGTCTCCAAGTCGAAGAAGATCAATCCCGACTGGCGCACCAAATTCGAAAACAATTCAGCGCCTTACACCTCGACCATCATCTTCCTTGTCCGCAAGGGAAATCCCAAGGGCATCCATGACTGGAACGACCTGGTAAAGGACGGCACCCAGGTGATCACGCCAAATCCCAAGACGTCCGGCGGTGCGCGCTGGAACTATCTCGCCGCCTGGGCCTACGCCAACGCCAATGATGGTGGCGACGAGGCCAAGACCAAGGAATTCGTCGGCAAGCTCTACGCCAATGCCCCGGTGCTCGACACCGGCGCCCGTGGCTCGACCGTGACCTTCGCGCAAAAGGGCATCGGCGACGTGCTGATTGGCTGGGAGAACGATGCCTATCTGGCGCTTGACGAATTCGGCGCGGACAATTTCGACATCGTCTATCCCCCGACATCGATCCTGGCCGAGCCGCCGGTGGCGGTTGTCGACGCCAATGTCGACGCCAAGGGCACGCGCAAGGTCGCCGAAGCCTATCTGGGCTGGCTCTATTCCAAGGAAGGCCAGACGATCATCGCCAAGAACCACTATCGTCCGGCCAAGCCTGACCTTGTGGCTCCGGCTGATCTTCCCAAGACACCCGACATCAAGCTGATCTCCATCGACGATCCGCTTTTTGGCGGCTGGAAGAAAGCACAGCCTTATCATTTCGGCGACGGTGGTATATTCGACCAGATCTACAAGCCGGCCCAGTGAGCTAGATCTAGATCAGGACGATATGACCACAGCACCCGCGCAGGCGGGGTGGCGGTTCAGACAGCCGAGTGTCATTCCGGGTTTCGGACTGACGCTCGGCTTCTCGCTTGCCTACCTCACCCTCATCATCCTCATCCCGCTATCCGGGCTACTCTGGCGCTCGGCCGCGCTTGGCTGGCCTGAATTCTGGGCCATCGCCACCGATCGCCGCACCATCAAGGCGCTGGAAATCAGCTTCGGCACCGCCTTCATCGCGGCCGCCGTCAACGTCGTCTTCGGCACGCTGGTCGCCTGGGTGCTGGTGCGCTACCGCTTTCCCGGCCGCCGCATCGTCGATGCCATGGTCGACCTGCCCTTCGCGCTGCCGACGGCGGTGGCCGGCATCGCGCTGACCACGCTCTACGCGCCGAACGGCTGGATCGGCAAATTGCTGATGCCGCTCGGCATCAAGGTTGCCTATACTCCGCTCGGCATCGTCATCGCGCTGGTCTTCATCGGCCTGCCCTTCGTCGTGCGCACCGTGCAGCCGATCATGGAGGAGATCGACAAGGAGGTTGAGGAAGCCGCCGCCACGCTTGGCGCCAGCCGCTTCCAGATCATCACCCGCATCCTGTTTCCAGGGCTGGCGCCGGCCATCGTCACCGGCTTT
The DNA here is from genome assembly GCF_056404455.1 of Mesorhizobium sp. P2_D1. Lineage (NCBI taxonomy): Bacteria > Pseudomonadati > Pseudomonadota > Alphaproteobacteria > Hyphomicrobiales > Phyllobacteriaceae > Mesorhizobium > Mesorhizobium sp. P2_D1. The sequence continues at coordinate 8,310 of NZ_JBFUDZ010000011.1, read as the reverse complement.
TCGCTGGCCTTCGCCCGCGGCGTCGGCGAATACGGCTCGGTCATCTTCATCGCCGGCAACCTGCCCTACAAATCCGAGATCGCGCCGCTGCTGATCGTCATCCGGCTGGAGGAATACAATTATCCGGCCGCGACCGCGATCGCAGCGATCATGCTCGCTCTGTCGTTCGTCATGCTGCTGGTCGTCAATCTCGCGCAGACATGGAGCCGCAAGCGCTATGGCTGATCCCGAGATCAAATCCTACGAGCCGCATCACGAGAGCCAGTCAGCGGCCGTCACGGAAAGCCGCCCGGCGCGCGTGGCGCTGATGACCGTTGCCTTCACCTTCCTCGGCATCTTCCTGCTGTTGCCGCTGATCATCGTCTTCAACGAGGCACTGGCGAAAGGCGTCGGCGCCTATACGCAATCGCTGAGTGATCCCGACGCGCGCTCGGCGATCCGGCTGACGCTGCTTGTCGCAGCGATCTCGGTGCCGCTCAACATCGTCTTCGGCATCTCCGCTGCCTGGGCGATCGCGAAGTTCGAGTTCAAGGGCAAGGCCTTCCTGACCACGCTGATCGACCTGCCCTTCTCGGTCTCGCCGGTCATATCGGGTCTGGTCTATGTGCTTTTGTTCGGCGCCCAGGGGCTGCTCGGCGGCTGGCTGAAGGCGCATGGCATCGTCATCCTGTTTGCCGTGCCGGGCATCGTGCTGGCCACCGTCTTCGTCACCTTTCCCTTCGTCGCCCGCGAACTGATCCCGCTGATGCAGGAACAGGGCAATGGCGACGAGGAGGCAGCCCTGTCGCTCGGCGCCAATGGCTGGCAGACCTTCTGGTACGTGACCTTGCCCAACGTCAAATGGGGGCTGCTCTATGGCGTGCTTCTGTGCAATGCACGTGCCATGGGCGAGTTCGGCGCGGTGTCGGTGGTGTCGGGCCACATACGCGGCCTGACCAACACCATGCCGCTGCATGTCGAAATCCTCTATAACGAGTACAACGCCGTCGGCGCCTTTGCCGTCGCTTCATTGCTTGCGGGCCTGGCGCTCGTCACGCTGGTCTTGAAAACACTTCTCGAGATGCGCTACGGCGCCGAGATCGCCGCGACGCGCGGACACTGATAGAGGGGTTTGCATGGAAGTTCGCGTTGCCAACGTGCGCAAGGAGTTTGACCGGTTTCCGGCGCTTCACGACGTGTCGCTCGACATCAAGTCGGGCGAGCTGATCGCGCTTCTGGGGCCGTCCGGTTCCGGCAAGACGACGCTGCTCAGGCTGATTGCCGGGCTGGAGCGGCCGACGCGCGGAAAAATCTTCTTCGGCGACGAGGACGCCTCGCAAAGGTCGATCCAGGAGCGCAACGTCGGCTTCGTGTTCCAGCACTATGCGCTGTTCCGGCACATGACGGTGGCCGATAACATCGGCTTCGGCCTCAAGGTCCGGCACGGGCCGTCGCGACCGCCGGCGCAGGAGATCCGCCGCCGCGCTTCCGAATTGCTCGACCTTGTCCAGCTTTCGGGGCTGGAAAAGCGTTATCCGGCTCAGCTCTCCGGTGGCCAGCGCCAGCGCGTGGCGCTGGCGCGCGCCATGGCGATCGAACCCAAGGTGCTGCTGCTCGACGAGCCGTTCGGCGCGCTCGACGCACAGGTGCGCCGGGAGTTGCGCCGCTGGCTGCGCGAAATCCATGACGCCACCGGCCACACCACCGTCTTCGTCACCCATGACCAGGAAGAGGCGCTGGAGCTTGCCGACCGCGTCGTGGTGATGAGCCAGGGCCGTATCGAGCAGGTCGGCACCGCCGACGACATCTATGACACGCCGAACTCGCCCTTCGTCTATGGCTTTATCGGTGAATCGAGCTCGCTTCCCGTCAAGGTCGAGAATGGCGAGATCTGGCTTGCCGACCGCCCGATCGGACTTGCCGCGCCACACGAGCCCTCGGGCGACGCGACGCTGTTCTTCCGCCCGCACGATGTCGAGCTGCTCGACGGCTGCAGCGGCTGCATCGCCGGCACGGTCGCGGCCAGTCGCCGCGTCGCCGGCACGCGGCGAGTGGAACTCGAGATCGGCGGCGAGCGCCAGCGGGTCGAAATCGAACTGCCGGTCGATCACCCCGCGGCGCAGAAAAGTCGGGTGGCCTTCCGCCCCGGTCGCTGGAAGCTCTTCCCGACCGCTTGATCCAATCCGCCTGCCCATCGTCCGGGAAGGATTGTGCGCGCACGCAGCGTCGTTGTGCCGGCTGGGGCATCGAAAATATCCATGCCAGAAAAGAGATCCTAACAGCCGGCCGTTTTGGCGATATCTTTTCTCGTGGCTAGGGCACGGGCCGCTGCGCGTGCCTCGTCGCGTACCCTGCGCCACGGCTATGGTTCGACCATAAACACATTGCATCGGAGCCCGTTTTCATGAAGCGATTTTTCCTTGGCGTCGCCGCCGTCGCCGGCCTGTTCCTCGCATCCTCACAAGCCTGGTCGGCCGACAAACTGCTCAACGCATCCTATGATGTCGGCCGCGAACTGTTCGTCCAGGTCAACAAGGCCTTCATCGCAGGGCATCCAGGCGTCACCGTCGACCAATCGCATGCCGGCACCTCGGCGCAGGCGCGCGCCATCGCCGAAGGGCTCGGCGCCGATGTCGTCACCTTCAACCAGGTCACCGACATCGATTTCCTGGTCAAGAAGGGCCTCGTTTCGGCCGACTGGCAGAAGGATTTTCCCGACAACGCCTCGCCCTTCTATTCGCTGCCGTCCTTCCTCGTGCGCGCCGGCAACCCCAAGCACATCAAGGACTGGAACGATCTCGTGCGCGACGACGTCCAGGTGATCTTCCCCAACCCGAAAACCTCGGGCAATGCGCGCTACACCTATCTGGCGGCCACCGCCTACGCCAAGGAAGCCTTCAAGGGCGACGACGCCAAGGTGAAGGAATTCATCACCAAGCTGTTCAACAACGTGCCGATCTTCGACACAGGAGGCCGCGCCGCGACCACCACCTTCGTGCAGCGCGAGATCGGCGACGTGCTGATCACCTTCGAGTCCGAGACGCGCGGCATCCGCAGGGAATATGGCGACGACAAGTTCGAGCAGGTCACGCCCTCGGTCAGCCTGCTCGCCGAATTCCCGGTAGCGATCGTCGACAAGGTGGCCGACGAGCATGGCACCCGCGATCTGGCCAAGACCTATCTAGACTTCCTCTACACGCCGGAAGGCCAGGACATCCTCGCGCAGAACGGCAACCGGGTCCGCGACGCGGCCGTCGCCGCCAAATACAAGGCCGACTTCCCCGATGTCCGCCTGCTGACCGTGGACGACGTCTTCGGCGGCTGGGACAAGGTCCAGAAAGAGCATTTCACAGCCGGCGGCCTACTCGACCAGACCTACGGCAGCCGCTGACGGGGCAACATCCGAGGTGAACGCGAAAGCCGGCGCTGTGCCGGCTTTTTTCGTTTCGTGCGCCGGCAATCCGGTTTTCAGCAGACCAAAGMATGATCCCGAACAGCGGAATCCGGTTTTCGCCAGAATCATGTTCAAGCCGAGAAGCAGAGTTCCATCCGATTCTATCGGGTGGAACAGGCTCTATCGGCTTCATCATGCAAAACGTTACAAAGAATCAACGCGTTTGTGCCTAACGTGCCATCTGGCGGCTTGTTTTCGCGAAACGTCATCGCGCGGCGAAAACGTCATTATTTGCACACAAACAGTCGCCAGATGCGGGTGGTTGGGGCTTCAATCGGTTGATCTGGGCATGCTGACTAAAAAAGGCAAATACGGCCTCAAGGCCCTTGTGCATCTGTCCGGCCTGCCGGCTGGCCAACTGGCCTTTGTCAACGACATCGCGGTCGCCAACAACATCCCGAAGAAGTTCCTCGATGCCATCCTGGGCGAGTTGCGCAACGCCGGCTTCGTCCAGAGCCGCAAGGGCAAGGAAGGCGGCTATCGCCTTGCCCGGCCGGCCTCCGAAATCAAGATCGGCCATGTCGTGCGCGTGCTTGACGGACCGCTGGCGCCAATCCCCTGTGCCAGCCGCACGCAATATCAGCGCTGCGAGGACTGCGACGAGGCGACGTGCCAGGTCCGGCACATGATGTTGGAGGTACGCCAGGCGATTGCCGAAGTGCTGGACAATCGCAGCCTCGCCGCCATGCGCGACGCCGACAATGATGATTTTCCGGTCGAACTGACGTCGCAGATTTAGCGCATCTGACCAACCGCGGCAGTGACAAGTTCGTCGACCGGGCGCGTCGCGTCGAGCGTCAATGCCCGCTCATTCGCAGCCGGTGGCTCGAGGATGGCGAACTGGCTGTCGACCAGGCTTGCCGGCATGAAATGGCCCTTGCGGCTGGCGACGCGTCGCCTGGCCGTGGCAGCGTCGATCTCCAGGTAGAGGAAGACGATCTCCGGGCAGAACCCACTCAGCCGCTCGCGATAGCTGCGCTTCAGCGCCGAGCAGGCGGCAACCACGCCTTCGCCCTGCCCTACCGACACCACGATGCGCTCGCCAATCGTGTCGAGCCAGCCTTCACGGAGTTGATCGGTGAGCGGCTCGCCGCTTGCCATGCGCGCGACGTTTTCGGGCGGATGCAACTGGTCGCCTTCGATGAAGATGGCGCCCAGCGTGGCGGCCAGCGCGGTGCCGACGGCCGACTTGCCGCAGCCGGCGACACCCATCACCACAATGGCCGGCACCGAACCGGGAGCGCCCGTTGGCGCCTGTTCTGTCTTTTCGTCCACTGTCAGCGGCTTGCCGGCGCGCGGCCGTAGAGCAACAGCATGGCAACGATGACGATGCCATAGATGATCTGCCGCCCCGCCTCCGGCATCTGCATGACGGAAAGGATGGATTGCAGCAGCGTGATCAGGATGACGCCGGCGACGGTGCCGAGATAGGAACCGCGCCCGCCCAGGATCGAGGTACCGCCAAGCACCACTGCCGCGATTGACGGCAACAGGTAGGCGTCGCCCATCGATTGCGCCGCCTTGGAAGCATAGCCGGCCAGAAGCACGCCGCCGAAGGCCGAAAGCCCGCCCGAGACGGCGAAGGCAATCATCACCACGCGCCGTGTGTCGATGCCTGAGAGATAGGCGGCGCGCTCGCGATTGCCGATTCCGTAGACGGCGCGGCCGAAGCTGGTGCGGGTCAGGACGAACACCATCGCCGCGCCGATCAGCGCCCAGATGATAACCGCGTTGGGGACGCCCGGAATGGCAAAACCAGTCGCCAGGTAGCGCATCGCGCCAGTCGCCGAATCCTGTGGCGAGAAGCCACCGGTGTAGACCACCATCAGCCCCTGCGCGACGGCGTTGGTGGCCAGCGTGATGATCATCGAGGGGATGCGCAGATAGGCGACGCCGATGCCGTTGACGACGCCGATCAGCATGCCGCAGACGACGCCGAACGGAATGGCCAGCGCCACGCCGACGGGACCATAGGCGGCCGCCGCACTGGCCATCATGGCGCCCATTGCGACCGACCATGGCACCGACAGGTCGATTTGGCCAAGCAGGATGACCAGCATCATGCCGGTGGCGATGACGCCGAGGAACGACGCCACCTTGAGCTGCTGCAGAAGGTATTCAGGAGACAGGAAGCTTCTGGAATAGAGGCTGCCGAGGAACAGCAGCAGCACGATGCAGGCAAAGGCTGTCAGCACAGCCGGATCGGCGCGCCGGATGAATCTGGGCATGCGGCCGGCAATGCCGCCAAGCGTCGTTTCGCTCACAGGAACCACTCCAGCCGGTTGCGGACCCGAAACAGGGCGAAGGCGCCGAGGCTGACCGCGATCAGCAGGATAACGCCCTGGAACAGCGGTTGCCAGAGCGGATCGAAATCGAAGACGAAGAGCAGGTCACCGATGGTGCGGAACGCCAGCGCGCCGAAGATCGCGCCGATGGCGCTACCCTTGCCGCCGAACAGCGAGACACCACCGAGCACGACGGCGGCGATCGAGAACAGCGTATAGGCGTTGCCGCTGGCATAGGCTGCCTCGCCGGTATAGGTGAAGAAGGTCAGGAACAGCCCGCCGACTGCGGCAAGCAGCCCGGCCAGTGCGTAGGCGGCGAATTTTCCACGGCGGATCGGCACGCCGGACATGTAGGCCGCCGTCTCCGACGAGCCGGCTGCGTAAGCCGCACGACCGAGCACCGAGCGGCTGAACGGCACCCAGACAATGAGGACCACGGCCAGCAGCACGACCAAGCTTGCCGGCACCACGCCAAACAGTCGTCCGGTCAAAGCGTCGGCGAGGTCCTCGTTGACCGAGCCGCCGGGAAAAGGTCGCAGCAGCAGGGCAATGCCGAAGTAGACGGCGCCGGTAGCGATGGTGGCGACAATCGGCTGCAGCCGCCCATAAATGACGATGGCGCCGTTGATCGCCCCACACAGCAGCCCGGTGCCGAGCACCGCGAGGACGCCGAAGGCGGTTTCGATGCCAGTACCGATGACCAGCCAGGACGCCAGGCAATTGGTCAGGGTGAAGATCATGCCCACGGACAGGTCGATGCCGGCGGTGATGACCACCAGCGTCTGCGCCATGGCGACGAAGGCAAGCAACACGCCCTTGTTCGCTGCCGTCTGCACGACATTGGGGGTGAAGCCCGCTGGATGGTTCGAGGTGTAGATGACGAACATGACGATGAAGATGCCGAGCGCCAGCAGCGTTCCACGCTGCTCGGCCAGCCAGTAGCGCCAATCCTTCACGCGCTTGCTCCCAGGCTCACGGGGCTCTCCTCGCCATGGATGTTGAGAGCGCTGGCGATCAGCGCCCGCTCGGTGATCTCGGCGCCAACCAACTCGCGCTTGACCGCCCCATCATAGAGCACCAGCACGCGGTCGCAGCAGCCGATCAGCTCGTCATAGTCGGTCGAATAGAACAGGATCGCAGCACCGGCATCGGCGAGCTTGCGCATCAACTGGTAAAGCTCCTGCTTGGTGCCGACATCGATGCCGCGCGTCGGATCGTTGAGCAGGATGATGCGCGGCTGGCGCATCAGCCATTTGGCGATGACCACTTTCTGCTGGTTGCCGCCCGACAGCGCGCCGACCGGAATGTCGAGCCCCGCGGTCTTGATCGCCAGCAGGCCGACCATGTCGTCGATCAGCCGCTGCTCGGCGGCACGGTCGATGATGCCGGCTTTGGACAGCCGGTCGAGCGCGGCGAAGGACAGGTTTTCGCGCACCGTCATCGGCAACATCAGCCCTTCGGTCTTGCGGTCTTCGGGAATGAGCGCCATGCCGATACCGTCTTCACGTGCGGTGGCGGGGCTGGCGATGGCAACGGGCTTGCCGTCGATGAAGATCTGGCCCGAAAGGCCGCGCAACACCCCGAAGAAGGCAAGCAGCAGTTCGCGTTGGCCCTGACCGTCGAGGCCGCCAAGACCGACGACCTCGCCTGCCCCAACAGTGAGCGAGACATTGTCCAACCGGTCGGTCCATGAAAGCTTGCGTGCCTCCAACACCGGAACGGCGGCAGCCGAAGCGCGTGGCGGCTTCGGCGGAAAGATGTGGCTGTATTCTCGCCCGATCATCAGTTCGACGACTTCATTGTCGCTCTTTGTGCCCGCCGCGTAACTGGCGACATTGCGACCGTTGCGAAACACCGTGCATTGGTCGGCCAGTTCGGCGATCTCGTTCATGCGGTGTGAGATATAGAGCAGCGCCAGCCCTTCCGAGCGCAGTCGCTTCAGCACGCCGAAAATCTTGGCGACATCCGTCGCGGTCAGCGCCGAGGTCGCTTCGTCGAGGATCAGGATGCGCGGCTTGCGTGCCAGCGCCTTGGCGATCTCGACCATCTGGCGGCGCGACAGCGGCAGGTCCTTGACCAGCGCCAGCGGGTGGATGTCTGCGGCGCCCGCGCGCGCCAACGCTTCTTCCGCGATCCGGCGTTGTGCCTTGCGGTCGATCATGCCGAACCGCGTCGGCGGGTCTGAGATAACAATGTTGTCGGCAACGCTGAGTTCGGGAACCAGCGACAGTTCCTGGAAGATGCAGACGATGCCGGCCTGGTTGGCGGCAGCCGGCGAAGCGAACGTCACCTCGCGACCATCTAGCGTCATGTGCCCTTCGTCGGGCGCAACGACACCGGCCATCACCTTGATCAGCGTCGATTTGCCGGCACCGTTTTCGCCGAGGATGCCGTGAATGCTACCGGATGAGACCGAAAGCTCGGCCTTTTCCAGCGCCCGCACACCACCATAGCGCTTGGATATGCCTTCCATCCGGAAGAGCGGAATCGCACCGTCCATCGGGCCTCCCGAGGCTCTTTGACGACTAGGGATATCGAGTGGTCGGCGCCGCGGAATATCCCGCGGCGCCTGGGTGCAGCTACTGGTCGGCC
>NZ_JBFUDZ010000010.1:0-139368 GCF_056404455.1 Mesorhizobium sp. P2_D1 | reverse complement strand
CTTCAGGGCTGTGATGGATGCGGTAAATGGTGTGACCAAGGGTTCCTTCCTCACGGCCAGGAAAGCTCAAAAATTCGAAACGATCGCTCGCCAACTTATCTTTGAGTGCCTGTACGATCGTCGTTTTTCCGACGCCATCCGGCCCTTCGAATATAAACAGATTTCCCGCCATGAGGCTCCCCAAACAGTCGCGCCGAAATTCAACCAGTGATATACATTTCGTCAAGTATTCGGAGAAGTGAAATGTCGGGAAGGCGCCACGTTTTTATTAGTCACCATCATGCCGATGACGAACACGTCACGAAACTAACCGAGTCGCTTGCCCGCAAGGGATACGAGATCAGGAACAGCTCGATCAGGGCGAAGCCAGCGAACCAGGAGAGGCTGGATAAGGGTCTGGTCAGCGACAATGCGATCAGGCGCCTTCTGAGGATGAAAATGTCCTGGGCGTCGACAGTGATCGTCCTGATCGGAAAAGAAACCCATGCGCGCCCTTGGGTGAACTGGGAGATTCGGAAGGCGCACGAACTCGGAAAGCGTATCATTGGCGTATTTACCCGCGGGGGAACGGCGGCGGATATACCGCCCGCCTTCGAGGATTATGGTAGCGATCTCGTAAACTGGAATCCGGACGCGATTATCGACGCGGTGGAGGGCGCTGACCCAGATTTCCGTGACGCCGACGGATCTTCGCGTACCCCTGTCCACACGTCCTCCACTTCGCGATGCTGATCCGTGGCGGTCTACATGTATGTTGTGGCACGCGACTTCGGTTTCGCCCCAAATCCTTTTCATGGCGTCTGCACGCTCGCGACCTGTAAGCCAGTTGTGAGACGCAAGGCAAAAATTGGTGACTGGGTGATCGGGATGGGCGGCGCGAAACTCGATGCGGTGGGACGCTGCATTTTTGCGATGCAGGTCACCGGAGCCATGTCATTCAATGAATACTGGGCAGACCCAGGGTTTCGGGACAAACGACCTGTCCGCAACGGCAGTCGAGTAATGATGCTCGGCGACAATATATATCACCAGGAGGACGGCGACTGGAGGCAACTTGACTCACATCATAGCCGGCCGAACGGATCGCCAGATCTTCACAATATTAGCACAGACACTGGAGCCGACCGTGTTCTGATATCGGAGAAATTCTTCTATTTCGGCAGGTCCGCGCCAGAAGTTCCGAAAGCAATACTTGAGGAGATTCGATACACGAACTTGAGGGGACATCGAGTCTATCTGAACTATGAGTGTAAGGGGCTCCTCAACTGGCTTACGACTAGCCAATCCGCTTACCTGAACCGGGTCGTCGATGATCCCTTTCAATTCAAGCAAAGCGCGGCCCGTTATTCGGTCAGTGACGACAAGATTTTCGACTAGGCGCTGCCGAGAAGAAGCCATTGCGGGCGATGGCACGGGGGCATCCACGCTACGCGGCCCGCGGGAATGCAGCTTTTAACTAGCTTTGTGGCCGATGATGATCGGGCAGGTGAAAATGACGAGCGACACGATCCGATCAAAACTGGCGGAGCTATCTGCTACCGATATTTTCGGGGCGAATTTTCTGTCCGTTTTCGGCGACAGCATTTGGAGTAGTGACACCGCCAACCAAACGGCAGCTCATCAGTTTCGCGTAGAGCTGATTTCCCGTATCGCCACGGCCCGCCTCGCATATGGTAGTRGAACCGAGAAACGCGCGCTTGAAAGCGTGGCCGAGCTGTTTGGCAAGGCGCGAGCGATCACGGCAAACAATGTGGGATGTGGCACTTTCGAAATCCTCGTTTGGCATACCCTGAATGTGGAAGTTAGGCCGTTCACAGCGAAATGGCATCCCTTGAGTCGAAGCGGCGTTCTCGACGCGCTGGACTCTAGCGATGTGTTTCGCACCGAACTATACCAGATTCAGGACATCCTACGTGTACTGGAGCGCGCGCTTGCGCTGCTCACGGGAACGGACGCTTCCTACGACCCGAGCCGATCCGCGAGCCCTGGGGTGGGCGAAAATCCGCCAAGGGAAGCTGAATGGCGACCAGCCGGTGGCCATGAAACCTATGGCGATCATGAGAGAGCGGCGGTCCAGCGCCGGAGGGAGCGATATGGGGTGTCCCATGGAGACTGGGCAGCGGGAATCGCGCTGTCCGGAGGCGGAATACGTAGTGCTACCTTCTCGCTTGGGGTCCTCGCCGCGCTTTCACGCAAGAACCTGTTGCCACAGTTCGATTATCTGTCGACGGTATCCGGGGGCGGATACGCAGGATGCTTCCTTACGTCACTGCTAGGTACTTCCAACCCTCCCGAAGGGTTTGGGTTGCTATCCAATCAAGAGCCTTTCAAGCGGACAGAACGAGAATCCGATTATTTAGCACGCGTCAGGCAACGGGCTAGCTTCCTTTCTGCGGGCTTCGTCGAGCGATTGCTCTTAGTAATGCGCTCTATGTACGGCGTGTTCGTGAACGCAGTCCTTGCACTCAGCGTGATAGCCTTTATCGCGGCCGTCGAATTGGCTGGCAGAACTGGCATACAGCATTTCGAGGTGCCTACATGGCTTGGATGGGTGTGTCCCATCTTGGCCTTGGTCCTTTTGAGCAATGTCTCCCGGCAAGAACGGCTGCAACTGAGCGAACTGACAGTGTGGCATCTAAGTCTCGGATTCCTATTTTGCCTTCCACTGCTTTGGGTCGCTTTCGGAGCCTTCCACGTCGGCATTGCACGCCTTACCGGCAATTTCGCGCTCGCTCGTGAAGTCGGCCCATTGTTAGCGACGCTTCTCGTGGGCGCGACCGCCATCGCTGTCCTGGGATCAATATTCGCGGTGTTCGCGCGGGCGCGATCAATCGTCATTCCTTTCGTTACCTGCGCCGTTCTACTGCTTGCCGAGCACGCGTTCTACGCATCGTTCGAGGCTCAAGGCTTTTTGGGCGATACCAATGTCTCACCCAAACTCAGCGAGTTCGAGCCGGATCTCTCTTTTTTTCCCATCATTAATTGCGCGCTTAATGCACCAGGATCTGAAGACCCCAGAATGCGAGGCCGTCTTTGCGACGTGTTTACCTTCACGCCGCTGATCACCGGCAGCAATCTCATAGGGTATCGAGATACCAAGGCATGGGAGGACCTAAATCCCAAGCTTGATCTCGCAGCGACCATGGCTCTGTCAGGTGGAGCCGTATCTCCGCAGATGGGACTGCGGACCACGAAACAGGGGAGTTTCTGGCTGACACTTTTCAACATGCGCCTCAATGCCTGGCTGAGAAAACCTGACATGGCAGAGAATGATCAAGCGGCGGCGCACCGGCGCCGCTGGCGTCGGGATCCGGGCATCCAGTATCTGTTCCGCGAATTCATGGCGACCGCCAGTGAGCGACTCCCTTATGTCAACATCTCCGATGGCGGGCATATCGAGAACCTGGGTGTTTACGAGCTCCTCCGCYGACGTTGCAGATACATCGTCGCGGTTGACGGCGAGGCTGACCCCAAAATGACATTCCATGCACTCACCAACCTGCAGCGGCTCGCTTACATCGACATGGGGATTATGATCGACGCCGAACTTGACGAGATCCGGCTGCTCGATACCGGGTTTAGTCGTTCACACTTCCGCTTCTGCCGAATTCGCTACCCCACAGGAGACGCCAGGGAGCCGTGGGAAATCGGCTATCTGCTTTACGTGAAGCTCTCGCTCACAGGTAACGAGGGAGAGTTCCTGAGGAGGTATCGACTCGACGAGCCCTCGTTTCCGCATCACTCGACTGTCGATCAATTCTTCTCCGAGACTCAGTTCGAGGCCTATCGATCGTTGGGAGAGCACATTGGGGACAAGCTGTTCATGAAAGCCATCATTGGGGACCTTGCGACCGACTCGATTGGCGTCGAAGAGTGGATGCAGAAATATGCCGAAAACTTCGGCGAGATCCCGCCGACCTAAAAAGTAGCCCAGTCATAGGGCGCGCGGTATTTCTGGATATACCTGTGCTAGACAATCGCTCATTCTGAATGGATCCGACATGCCGACAATTACAGAAGACCGTGCCCGAAGCCGCGCCAGACGCGTGACGACTTATAAATCCGCGCCGACAATCCTGAACGAGGCAACACGCGATTTCAGTTCTTCTAAGACCTACGATGTCTTCCTCAGCCACTCAACGAAGGATGCCGAGGTGGTTCTCGGGATCAAACTTATCCTCGAGGACCACGGACGCTCCGTCTACGTGGATTGGATCGAGGACCCAAACCTTGACCGGACAAATGTCACTCCAGGAACAGCTGAAACCCTGCGCAAAAGGATGCTGAGTTGCCTCTCGTTGATATATGTTCATAGCGGCAACTCCGCGGCGTCGAAGTGGATGTCGTGGGAGCTGGGATACTTTGACGGATACAAGGGCGCAGTCGCCATTCTTCCAGTGACGAAGAACGAGGAGACGTCGTTTTACGGTCAAGAATACCTCGGGATTTATCCCTGGATTGACGAAAACGCGCTATCGCTAAAGGAATTGAGGGTGCACCGCTCCACATCTGACTATAAGAGTTTCCGGGAGTGGACCGGCAACGCGCAAGCGTTCAGGAAGACAGGTTAGGACGGCGCGCCCGATGGCTCGGAGAACGTTCTTCTCATTCCATCATGATGAAGACAAGTGGCGCGCATGGAACGTGCGCAACAGCTGGGTTGTCCGTCCGCAAGATCAGATTGATCGTGGCTTCTTCGACAGCAGCGTGTTCGAGGCAGCGAAAAACGAGAGCCCCGCCGCGCTCAAGAATTTCTTGCGCAATAGCTTGGAAAACACGTCCGTGACATGCGTACTTTCTGGAAGGCTCACGTGGCAGAGACGATGGGTCCGATACGAGATTGTTCGTAGCGTTCTGAAGGGGAATGGGCTGCTCACGGTTGACGTTGATGGCGTCAAGAACGTCGCGGGCGAGGTCGGCCCAGAGGGTGCGGATCCATTGGCGCAGGTGGGGCTCTACAAAACGTCAAGTGGCATTTTCTTCGCCGAATGGAAGAGCGGCAAATGGATAAAGTATGACGACTATACCCTGGCGGTCTCGGTAGGCGACCTCTGGTTCAAACCGCCGACCAGTGACACGGTTGTCGAAATCTCTAAGCATTATATTCGTTACAACTTCACGAAGCAAAACGGTCGCAAGAATATAGGTGGTTGGATCGAAATGGCGGCGGGTTTGGCTGGACGGTGACTTCCTGTGTGGCCAGGCTCACGCCTATCCATGGCGGCTTTTGCAATCACGCCACCTGCCTGTCCGCTTCTGATGCGGTGGACGGCTCTCCTCCCTTCCTGCGGTATGATCGCGGGATTAGAGCTGGAGGAGCGCTATGATGAGCAACGTTACGACAATCGGTCTGGATATTGCGAAGTCCGTGTTTCAAGTCCACGGCGTGGATGCGGCTGGTGAGGTTGCAGTTCGCAGGAAGTTGACGCGTGGGCGTGTGCTGCCGTTCTTTGAGAGCCTGCCACGTTGCCTGGTCGGAATCGAAGCCTGCAGTTCGTCGCATTATTGGGCGAGAGAACTGACTGCACGTGGCCATGATGTGCGGCTGCTGCCGGCACAGTATGTGAAGCCGTATCTGAAGCGGCAGAAGAATGATGCTGCAGATGCAGAGGCGATCTGCGAGGCCGTGACAAGACCGACGATGCGCTTCGTGCCGGTGAAGTCGCCCGAGCAGCAGAGTGTGATGATGCTGCACCGGGTTCGATTGATGCTCAACCGCCAGCGGACACAGATATCGAACGCGTTGCGGGCGCACCTATCCGAGTTCGGGGTCGTGGCGCCGATCGGGCGTAATGGAATTGAGCAACTTCTCGTGGTCATCAACGACGAGAACGATGCCAGGATACCGGCCGACGCACGGCTTTGCCTGAGGATGCTGGAAGCACAGCTTCGTGTCGTGAAGGAACAGATCCTCGAAAACGATCGCCGGGTCCGTGCGAGTGCGCGAGAGACCGAACTGGGTCGCAGGTTGATGGAGATTCCGGGCRTTGGCCCGCTGCTGGCGAGTGCGTTCGTTGCGACCGTCGCCGATCCGCACGCATTCAAGTCGGGGCGATGCCTCTCGGCTTGGATCGGGCYCGTGCCGAAGCAGAACTCTAGCGGGGGCAAGGAGAAGCTCGGCAGCATCTCCAAGGCCGGCAATCGCTACCTGCGACAGTTGCTCGTGGTCGGCGCCATGGCGGTCATCCGCTATGCCGAACGGAACGGGACCAGGCGGCCATGGCTGGTGCAACTGATGGCGCGGCGAACAACCAAGGTCGCGGCGGTTGCGCTGGCTAACAAGACAGCCCGCATGGTCTGGGCATTGATGACCGGCGGCGAGCGCTACAGGGAGCCGGTCATCGCATAGAACGAAACAAGGCGCGGGATCGCCAACGAGGTTGGAAAGGGCGGACAGGAGCTAATGCACAAAGCCGGTTGAAACCGCCGGATCAGGAAAACCCACTGGGGCCGTGCACTATAAGTGCGAGCTTTCGATCGGGACCTGAAACGCGCGAATGGCATTATGGCCAGCGGCACATGAAGGCCGCACCTACAGGTCGGATACATGGCCGCACCAACCAGCAACTACAAAAGCTCACAAATCCCTTGCCAACGGAGAGCCGTCCATACACGGCCCCATAGGAGACGTTCAGGACCTTGGTGCCGCGTCGGCTGCTGGCGCTACTTGCTCGTTCGGATCGAGGAAACGAGCAACAGCATTTCAACTATTGCGGACCTTATATCAGCCCCCGTGGCCCGTCGGGACAATACATCGTGGCCCCTGTCTCCCGATTGTCTTATCCATGAGCCTCAGGCGCGAATTCATCGGGGCGCGCGCCAACGAGGACGATCGCGTCGGCGGCCACGCTTTGCTACCAGGGATCGCGTAGGCGGGAAAGGCGGACAATGTCCTCGCGAGCCAGCCCGACCACGGACGGAGAAAATCCAAACAATTCGCCGGGTTCGACGAGTACGTCCCTCATCGCCGCCAACATGCCCTCAAGGATCCCTCTTTCTGCGACAACGACGACATCCAGGTCGCTGTCCGGCCGATCTTCGCCACGTGCGACGCTGCCGTAAATCCAGACGGCGGTCACCGCGGGACTCCCATCTGATGCCGCCGAACGGACGGCTTCGCAGAGCGACGCGAAGCGGATTTCCTCCGCTTCGAACAATCCCTCCAGGGACGAGGCCAGCGGATGTTCAATGCGAGCGCGGTAGAGGTGGACACGGCCGCTGCCCACCTTGGCGACAATGCCGCTGGCCTCAAGGTTCTCCAGAGCCGCACGCGCGCTCGATCCGGCAAGGCCGCTGCGGCTGGCCAAGGATGGCGCGGACAGGAGGCCTCCGTGCCTGAAAAGTTCGCGCAACACGCCGACGTTGGCTTCGGTCCCGAAAATGGCCGTCAGCGGGTATCTCTGAAAGCTGCGAGAGAAGGGCGAGCCACGTTATCCCGCCTTCTTGTCGGGCTCGTCGACCAACTTCAGCCGCGGTTGCTGCGCGATCAGTTCCTCGACTGCCTCCGCCGACAAACTCCCCTTCGCCACCAGGGCTCCCGCAATACGCTCCACCTCCTGCCGATGCCCCTCGACAATCTTCTTCGCCCGGGCGAACTGCTCCGCCAGCACCTTGTCGACGCGTGCATGTAGGAAACGGTCGACCCGCAGGGCGCTGAACAGTTCGTCTTCGTCCTCGGAAGCGAGATAGGCGAAACCCTCTCCGAGGCCGTAGGAGGCCTCGAATGTGAGCGCCGACAGCGTCGCGCTATGAAGGTCGGACCCAGAGGCACCGCCCCCACCCGCTGAGCGGTCTCCCAGCATGACTTCCTCGGCCGCGAGGCCGCCGAGCCTGACGGCGATGTCGTCCAGCAGCTGCGTCCGCGTGCGTTCCCGCATCGGATTCCCATTGAAGAACACCCCTCCGCCGTCCTGGAGTTCGGCCACGTTCGGGGCGACGGTACTGGCGACGGAAACCGACACGATCTCCCCTGCGTTCAAGTCAAGAGCGACGACGGTATGTCCGGCCTCGTGGACTGCCGCCCTTCGCCGCATTTCGTCGGGAATGGCGACCCGGACGGGCAGCCCGCCGGATAGGTCGTCGAGCGTCAGATCCCGCCGCTGCCGCCGCGCGACGCGCCTTCCCTGCCGCACCAGTTGCTCGAGCGAGGCGCCGTTCCAACCTGCGGTCGCCGCGGCAATGCCAGACAGGTCGGCATCCGGAAGCAGACCCTGTAGGTGCCATCGCAGGATTCCCTCGCGCCCATTCAGGTCGGGCAACGGGATGCGAACGTGCCTGTCGAGCCGGCCGGCACGGACGAGTGCGGCATCGAGCTTGTCCGGGTGATTGCAGGCCCCGACAACGACGACCCCTTCACGCCCCTCTGCCCCGTCGATGCACTCGAGCAGAGCGGCCACCACTTCCGTGCAGTACTGGGCGTTGTGGTCGCTGAATTTCTCGCGATCGCCCACGGCGTCGATTTCATCGATGAAAATGATCGACGGCGCGTTCTTCCTCGCCTCGTCGAAAGCTGCGCGCATGGCCTTCAACAGGTCTCCGAGATGCCCCTTCGCTTGCCAGCGACCGAGCGAGCCGAGGACAAGGTGAACGCCGCAGGTCCGCGCCAGCGCACCCGCGAACGTTGACTTGCCCGTGCCGGGCGGCCCGCTCAGCAGGATGCCACGATCGACGTCTTGCCAGCCGATCCTACCAGCCGCCCAGTCGGCCAGGTCGGTCGCCAGTTCCCGTCCCCACTCTCCCGCCTCGCCGAGGCCGTGGAGGTCATCCAAAGTGGGCCCGAAAACCTCCTTCGGCTTCGGCTTCGGCGCGACTGATCGCTTCATCATCTCGATGGCCTTCGCCACTGGTCTTCCAGTGCGGAGGGCGGAGGCGACGATCGATAACGGCACTGTCGCGATGAAATCTGCCTGTTCAGGCGTAACCGACAACCCGAGGCAAAGCCTCGCCCCAGCGATGACGTGGCGTGGCAGGACGGGGTCGACCTCGAGCATTGCGTCGGCCGCGTGACTGAACGTTTCCGGGACAGCGGCTGCGTTGTCCGCCACAAGGATCACGCGCAACTTCCTGACCAACGTTCTGGAGAGGTCGGGGTCGTCCACAGTCCGTTTTCGTTCGCTTGTCCGCAGCAGGACTTCCGTTGAGTCGAGATCCCCGTGCGTCACAATGGCTGGGCCGTGCGCCGCGTAGCGTGCCGCGTCTTCGTAAATGGCGACATCCGCTCCGTTGGGCACTACGAGCCCGAGGACGATGGGTTTGAAATTCCGGAACTGCCAATGGGGACGGCAAGAGCGCATGATCGCGCAATAGGCGAGGAAACGTGGAAGGGAACGGAAGAGCTTTCGTCGGAATGCGGTCTGGTTGCTCCCCGTGGGCTTCTCAACAGTCTCGTAGCGGATCATTTCGACACCTCGTCGAACGAGGCCGTCGCCGAGGGTTCGGCACGGCCATGAAAATCGGAAAGGACGGACAAACGGGCGCGTTCAGGCGCCGACGGCCGCGTGTATCAGCGGACGGCAGGCATGCCTCGTCGTCTCGGATTTTCTGGAGGTGCGGATCACGGTGGTTTCCTCGGTCATGCGCTTTGCGTTCTCGTCCGCCTGGATGGCGACTGCGGGAGCGGTCAGCGTATGAGGTCGAGGTACGGGTGCGTGATCATGGGCGGAACGCATAGTGAACAAATGGTAAGGCGTCAATGGGCCGACTAAGTTGGTATCGTTTCAGCTTGAATTTCGGTTAACGGTGCTCCCCCGCCGTACAACTCGTTGACGGGGAACCAGCAAAAAGCGCCATTCCTGACAGTCGGGCTATCGCGGTAGCGGCCGTTCGCCTTATAGCTCAATGGGGGCCAATCCCGGAAACTTCGGTCGCACTGGATGTGGATCTGTGCCTTTGGGGACAAGCAGCGTTGTTGCTCAGGGGATGACATATGAATGGGCGGCAGCGATATATCGTGGCCTCTGACTTCCTGGGGTGTTGATCACGATCCTGTTCCCCGTCATGCGCGTTCGTTCGCGACCGCCAGACGGCGGCGCGCAAGCGGATCAGAATATGAGGTCGAGGTGCAGATGGGTGATCATGGGGCTGGTGAAGGCCTTTTGGTTTGCGTCCCAAGCGCAATCGATCGGGATCCGCAACAGATCTCAAGCCGGTCGGCCAGCGCCCGTCTGGAGCTCGCATATGGTTAGCGGCACCAGGTTCTTAGCATTCCCTATCGGGTTCGAATGGCAACGATCGCTCGTCGTAGCTCCATTCTTCCGAACTACCTAGTCGCCTCTGAAGCTCTCGGATCGATGAGCGCAGTTCAGGTGGCTGGATGGGCAGAGCTTTTTCCTTCTCTGCTTCCCATGCCGGCTGGCCTTCTCCCGCGCTCATCCCCAGCCCAAGCCGCAGTCTGGAGCGCTCTGCGGCATCGAGATCGAGCGCAGCGAAAGCCGCGCCAGGCTCGACCTCGATGCCGAAAAGCCACGCAATGCGCGTTGCTGCTGCGCCCGTCGAAGGCGCTATGAGGAGAAATGTCGATTCATCGGGTTTGCGGCCAATCAGGAGGGTATCGCCCGCCGTTGCCTTCCGGGTTACGGAATTGTCGTAGTAGTAGAGCCGGTACTCCGTCCGGGTCGGATGACGCGCTCTCGCATCATACCACGTCAGCATCCCCCTTTCAGACAGGAGCTGCCCCGCATTGGACATCCAGTAGAAATCGGTATCCAGACGCTGCGGCTGCTCACGGCCGAACAGCTCGATCAGAGGACTGGAGCCGTTAAACTCATGCTGGTTGGATCTGACAGCATCGACTTCGACAGGGCTCAGCCGCTTGAAGACGATCCCCCTGAAAAGGTCAGAAAGCACGCCTGTGCCGGTTGCCAAATGTTTTCTCCTAACGCGCCAGTTCGGGCACTCCATCAGGAATTGCCGGAAGCGACGCAAGTTTGACTTTATCCCAGCATTCTTCTTTTTTTGCCCATTCGGATACTTGGGCTCCGCGGGCCGTCTGAAGGAGCACCTCATTCATTCTCGAAGCGAGTTCCGAAATGAAGCTGGACAGCTGCGGCGAAACTGACTGGCGCTGCCAGATCGATTCCAGGGAAAGCCGGCTGCGCCATTTCTCCGCAAGATATGCCACGGTGTACGCGGTTATGTTTGCCTGGGCCTGGCTGAAGCCACCATTTCGAACCACTTTCTGGGCTGCCTTGAACAGGATCGCCTGTGCAATCAGCTTCTTGTACCCCGCCACATCCAGAGACCCGGCTGCCGTGGTTTCGGGCTCGGCCATAAACCTTTCGAAATTTTTCTGGCTGCCGAGCGAAACGATATGTGGCCTGCCGGACCAGGCCTGGATATACTTGGCAAGATCAGTCTTGGTGATCTTTCTGGCTGGCGGCACCGCGTCCCTGATCTGTCGTAGCCTCGCCGGAGTCGTTCCCTCCCTGGCAAGCATGACGTTGTAGCTGCCGGCTGCCCGTTCATAGAACCAGCGGCCAACGCCATCCGGACAGTAGGTCGACAGGGCAAGTTTCTCGAGTTCGACATGGAACGGCTTGTTGGCGGAGAGATCGGAAACCTTCACCGCGTTCTGGCTGTTGGCGTATCTGGAGATATCACCAATCAGAATTTCCTCGGCCTCGGGGTCATGCCGGTGCAGGATTATCACCTTTGCCGGAACCCTGACCCGGGTAAGATCCGTTTCGGGGTACTTCCGCTTTGTAAAATAGATCGACGCGGTGGTCTGGCCGCCATTCACGATCTGCATTCCCTTGAGCCAGGCAAGGCCAGTCGAGCTGTCACCCGCGCGCCCCAGGCCTGCTTCGTCAGCAATCAGGACGATACCGTTGTTGTAGGCCATGAACCGCTCGGGAGTGTCCCGCAGCGTGTCCCGGATTCCCTTGTTCACCTTCCCGGTCTGGCTCAGGAACGACCTGACATTTGCCTCGAGAAGCCGGGCCCCATAGCGGTCGTAGAGCATCCGCAGGGCATTTGCCGGAATCGCCGTGAGTGCGTAGTCATATTCCTCGTTTTCACCGGGCACATAGACGCACGGCAGCGGGGAGCCGCAGATCTCCTCAAAACTGGCGACCAGTTCGTCACGCGGCTTTCCTTCCGACCAGTGCCGGTGCAGGCGTTCGATATCCATGACCTCCAGCCGCACCGATTTTCCGGCGACATCGCGCGGCTTGAAGGTCCTAGTCCTGGCCTGGCGATCAGTCAGCACGTAGACACGGACCTGCTCGAGATCGGCGTAGCAGTCCCGGATTGTCAGACTGAACTCGTAGGCATCATCCGAAGGATCTATCGCCTTCACCAGTTTGCCATCCGCGGAGCTGCCCAGGAATTTGAGGCACTGCTCGGCTGCCTTGACGACCTCACTGTCCGATATGGGCTGAACCGTATCGGCCCCCGAATACAGTGTGACGAACAGGTCGACCTGGTCAGCCTCGTCCGACACGGCGTAACCATTCAGCTTGAGTGTCGCGGCGCCGACCTTGCGCTCTATGTGAAGGACGCGGGGGTCAAACGTCATGCCGCATTCGGCCATGTGCTGCATGACCACGTCGGTGAAGGCAGCCTCCGCCTTGAGATATCCGCCTTCCGTCATGCGGTCACTGACGAGGGCATTTACCTCGCTCTGGGTCTGGACCAGAAATTCCTGAAGGGTCATGCGGAAAGCACTCCGTAACGGGTCAGAGCTTCGGGCAGCGAAATGACATTCGCATTCACCAGGTCAAGATCGACTTCATAGACCGCGGTCCTGATCGCCGGATCAGTTGAACTTCGCAGCAGGCAGGGGAAACTGTCATCGATTTCGAAAACGCGGACGTCCACCAGATCGAACCGGCGGGAGTAAAGACCTGCGGCGGAGCCGTCATAACCGGCGAGAAGCAGCGCGCGGTCCATGGAGGCAGCGAGATCCCGGGATGATGCGACCCGGGCTCTCAGAGCGTCAGTCAGCTCGGGCAGCGTCTGGCCGGTCTGCTGCTGACAGAGCCGGAGACCGGCAAGCAGGACCGGCCGGCCGGAAAGACCGTCCAGCTGTTCAAGCGAGCTGATCTGGGCCGGGAAGCCGTTGACCGAAGTCGTCGACTTCACCTCGATCCCGATGGTGTCGCTCTGGAAGTCCTGAAGTCCGCCGCGGGGGCCTGCCCATGAATGGACCATGATGTCGGGCACGGCCCCCGCATCGAGCGATTCACGAAGAAAGACTAGTTCGCCGTACAGACCGATCTCTTCTTCTGGTGAAAGGCGGTCCGGCTTTGGCCGGCGCATGAAATCCTGCCACGCCCTGATGCGGGCAAGCATCAGCGCGAGCAGCCAGCTGTCCGACTTGGTGGAGGTAGCCGAAAGCGCAGCGACAATATCGGCCGACATCTGGACAAAAAGGTCACGGCCGGCTCCCGCCTGACGGATCAGGCAGACCCATAGTCCGAAGCCCGGCGCCAGCGCTTCTCCTGCAGTCTCTACGCGGAACCCGCTCCCTTCGGGGAGCTCGGTTTTGGCAGGTGTGGTATCGACGCTGAATCCCACAAGGAGTGTCTCGCCTCCTTCAGGAAAAACAATCCCGCCCCTGAATCGGGGTTGTGAATGGCCAAGTGCAACCGTCAGAAAGCCCTTCTCCGCTTTCTGGCCCGCGAGCGCACTCCATGCGGCCTCCAGTTCGCCGGTATCAGTCAGCACCACCATACTCCTGCATCCATGCGACGTTGTTCACCTTGTACTCGACCTTTGTTCCGGACTCGCTGGCAGGGAAGCTGATGCCGAAGGCGACCACCGGCGGAAGGTCCGCCGGCACGTTCCCGCCTGCTTCGGCCGGGTCAAGGAGATAGATCAGAAGCAGTCCGCGCTCGGGATGTCCGCCTTGCCCGTTGATGCCCTCACCCCTGACCCGCCTTATCGCCGGTCCCGAAGGATCGGAGGGACCCTCGACGGATCGGGAACGCGCAGGATCAGGCTTCCAGCCGCTCCTGGTGATCGCCATGGCCTCTTTCCATTCATCTTCGTCCAGATCGAGCGCCTCGTCGCGTGGTGAGAGCAGCCGTCCTATCGAATAACGCCCCTCCACACCATCGGAAGACCGTTTCAGCATGGCCACCTCAAGACCTTCGGCTAGTGGATGGGACACGCCGCGCCCACCGCCGACAACGACGACAATCCAGCTGGTCAGCTCATCGACGAGATTCATTTTCGTGATGAACTCGGCGAGCAGGACGCTGTTGACCTTGTATGCGTCCGGATGCGTCCGGTACGAATTCAGGAAGGCAATGACGTCGGTGGCGGCGACTTTTTCCCAGAGCCGTCCCTGCCAGCGCTGCATGCCATCGCCCCGCTGTCGTTCGGGATTGTCCTCGCCTTCTCCGAGCCTGCGGACGAGATCCGTCGCAGCATCCAGATTGCGCTGCAGCACCGTTTTGTCGGTGAAGAGGGTGATCGTTTCCGAAACCTGCCCGCTGAACGAGAGCATGAGGCTTTTGGCCGATCTCATCTTCAGCCGCGACGTGACAAGCAGCACAGGATGTGACTGGACCTTCAGCCCGTATTCCCGTGGTGTGGCGCCAGAAGCTGCCATCAGATCGAATTCCTCGCGAAGTTCCTCGGCGGCATCTGCGATGTGTCCGAACCAGCCCGCCAGTTCACCGGTGGTGTAGAGCCGGCAGAGGTCAATGTAGCCGGGGCGGTATCCAAACCAGCGGCCCATCTGCATGAGCGTGTCGTACATTTTCGAGGTCCGCAGGAAATAGCTGACACACAGGCCCTCAAGGGTGAGTCCACGCGAAAGCTTGTCGCCGCCAATAGCGATCACCTTCAGGCCGGGGCCTGTCTGGTCTGCATAGTCAAGCGCATCCTTTGCCGTGCCGTTGATCATGCGGACGTCGATGTCGGCGACGGTCAGCCGGATTGCCTCCAGCACATCCGGCCACGCGGGAAGTGCTGCATCTCCAGCGAGGGTCCCGAAACTCTCTGCTGAAGCCTGGCTTGTCGGAACGAAATCGGCGAACCAAAGCTGCCCGAGACGCGCCTCGGCATCTTCATGTCCGATCTGGCGGCCGAGCCGCTGACGCAGCGACAGGACGTACTCCTCGACCTTCTGGTGCACGATCTTCTGCACGGAGGTGAATCGTGTGACGTGCACCAGCATCGAGGAATGAGCATCCGCCTGGCCACGCAGCCGCCGCACCGCGCAGGCGATCAGGAAGGAGTCGATTGCCGCCTCCAGCGTTGCCGGAATGCCTGTCTCGCGGTCGCTGCGCGGCACGTAACCGTTCCTGTGCGTGTGCGGCATCCATCCGTTTCTGCCATCCTCCGACATGTGATCGCCCACCTCCCGGTAAAGTGGCAGTCCAGGTGTGCGTCCTGCTGTCGACCGGAGCCCGAAGATCTGTGCCGGACCGACATAGCTCGACGGAGCAGCCAGATTCACGATGAAGGCGGAGGGGAAAAGGTCCGGACCTTCCTCTTTTGTTTCTCCCCGTTCGTGAATGAAGATGTTGGCAAAGGGCGTCGCAGTGTACCCGACATATGCGGACCGGCTGAAGGTGTGCACGATCCTGCGGGTAAGGCTGTTTATCGCGGTCGGCTGGTGCTCGGGATCCGGGATGCCGTCCTCGTCAAAGATCTGCTCGCCTGTATCTACAGAGGCATGGTCAGCCTCGTCATCGATCAGCAGCAGCGGCAGTCGCTTGACGATCTTGCGCCCGTTCTCGTCCTGCGCGTCGGCAACGTGATGGCGTACCCACCCGAGCAGACGCTCGAGCACGGTCTTGTTTTTCTTGACCACGAAAAGCCACGGCCGCTGTTCCGGTGTGATGCCGAGTGTGTTCGCACGGGCTGTACTGAAATCACCGTTGTTGGTGCGGTTCGTGACGTAGTTGGGACGGATCGAGGGATCGCGGTCCACGAGGCCGACGCCAATCTCGCGGATATCGTCAGCGATCGGCCTTGTCTCATACCCAAGGAACCCCTCGTCGAGACGCATCTGCGTCTGTGAGCGCAGATTGTTGTGGAGACCGGCCAGCACGATGATGATCTTGTAGCCCGCATCGGCTGCCTTGCAGATCAGGCCTGTATAGTTTCCGGTCTTGCCCGACTGGACATGGCCCACGACCAGCCCCCGTCGATCCCATGCTCCGTCACGCAACGGATCCTCCAGCATCCCGAGGATCATGTCGGTGGAGCGGTCAAGGCCATCGACCGCCGCAAGGGACATCCGTGCCTCGAGATACTCGCGATACCGCTGCCAGTATCGCCAGTCGCTCTTGCGCGAAGCTTCAAGCCACGCCCTGTGGCCTTCATCGTTGCGTATGGTGGAGTCGGTTCCGACCCATACGCTGAAGCGTCTCACCAGCTCGGCGATCGCTGCATCCTGGTCGAATCCCTCACGCCAGGCTGGCTGGAAGGCAAGCACCTGATCGATCTTGGCGCTGATCATCGCGGGGCTGATCGTGCCGGGATCCTCGTTGATCAGAAGCTCCTGGGCAAACTTGATGACGCTCTGGTTGCTCAATGATCTATCCTCTGGAGACGGATTGCAGTGTTTCGACAAAGGCTGGCCAGCTGTCGAAGGGTTCGGTGGCCGCGAGCTGGCGTCTGGCCTGCTCTTCCGTCAGCCCCTTCCGGTTCACAAGATTGTTGAAGACGGTCTGCATGACAGACCTGACCTCGTCCTGTGGCACGCCCTGGAAACCCGTGCGCGGCGTCTCTCTTGCCTCGGCCGTATCGAGCCAGATCTGCTGGACCGGCACCGTCTCCTCGATGACCCTCAGCATTGCGATGACGTCGTCCCGGAGCACGCCTGCATTCTCCAGCACTGCTGCAACAGCCGGATGATTGCGGTCGACGCGGTAGCGCAGGCCGCCTGTCAGATGCGTCGCATGCCAAGCGGGCGAGACCGGTCCAGCACCTGGAGACCGCTCCGGTCTGCCCCGGAACGCAAAGACCTTGCGCGCACGCTGGCGAACGTCTTCTGCAAACAGCGAAAGGCGCATTCGCGCCTCAAGTGGCGGGCGCGCCGTCGATTTCCTGATGTCGATCTTCCAGTCCTCGTCAGCACTGTTGGGAATGTCGAGGCGGATACGCGCAAGCCTGAACGGTTCTTCCTTGGTCCAGGATCTGCCCTGTCCGAGACCAAGCCAGTGCCCCGCAACGAGAAGGCGCTCGTTGCGGTATACGTAAAAGCCCTGCTGGGACGTCCACCCGTCCGGTCCGGCCGCCTCTTCGTATTCCTTTGGTGACAGCCGGTCCTTGTGGGGAAGGACAAAACCTTCCACCTCAATGCCATGTCCGTTGACCCGGAACGATTCGGATCCCGACCGCCAGGTGTCTGGCCGGCTGCGCAGAAACGGGTCCCAGGGGCGGATGGCTGTGCCATTGATCCGGATAACCAGCCGACGGGCCTCAAGGTAACGATGAAAGACCATCGAAAGGTGCCGTTCGATACGGTCTATCACAGCCAGAAAATCCTGGTCCCTGGAGCCGGCAGGAACGATCCGGTCCATGGTCTCCCACAGAACCAGCGTTCCATTGGGCATTTTGTCCAGGGGTAACAGCAGGGATTCGGAACCGGGCGAGGGTCCTTCGAGAAGTGACCAGCTTCCGGTCGGGTCGTCACGCAGAACATCGAGATCCCAGCGGAGCGAGAACGTCGCGCCATCGCGTCTTGATGCTACAGTCAGGCGCCGCGCCTGCGAAAATGACGCCGTCTTGAGGCCGAGGCCGAACCGGCCAAGATCGCCTGTCTCCCTCTGCTCGAGCGGGCTTCTCTCGCCAAGGCGCATTGCTGAATCCAGCGTCTGCTCGTCCATGCCTGCGCCATTGTCGGTTATCGCGATGCTGCTGTCCGGCCCGTTCCAGACGAACCGGATGTCGACAGCGGAGGCACGGGCAGCAATGCTGTTGTCGACAAGGTCGGCAATGGCGGTGGCCGGCGAATAGCCCAGCCCGCGCAGGGCTTCGACCATGGCACTGGCACGTGGTGGGGCGTTCCTCGAACGTGGCGGAACAGTTGATGTCACAGGAATGGCTGCAGCGCAGTCGAGCGATTGGGATGTCTCAGGATGCTGATTGCCTTCACCTCGATCTGGCGGATCCGCTCACGGGTGACCTCAAACATGTCTCCGACCTCCTCAAGCGTATGCTCATCGACATTCGCCAGCCCGAAACGCAGCCGGATTACCCGCTCGCTGCGAGGCGAAAGCTGTGCGAGAACACCCTCGATCAGCCTGCGAAGGGATGCCGCATCGTGGCGGCGATCCGGCTGGGAACAGGTTCTGTCGACAAGTCTCTTCGGGATGCTGCGCCTTGAGGCGACCGGAAGGTTGAGAATCCGTTTTGCAAAGGCAGGCGGCTTTTCGAGTTTCTGCGCCACCTCGTCAACAGTCGGTTCTCTGTTGAATTCGGCCCGTGTCCTCTCGCGCAGCCGCGCGACTTTTCTGATCTGTTCGGCGACGTGCACCGGGATCCGTACGATACGCGACTGGTCATCGACCGCCCGGAAAATGCTCTGCCGGATCCAGTAGGTGGCATAGGTTCCAAAGCGCGCTCCCTTCTGCGGGTCGAACTTCTCGGCGGCCCGTAGCAGCCCGAGATTCCCTTCCTGGACAAGATCGTCGAATGGCAGTCCCCGCCTGATGTATCTTCGTGCGATCCAGGGCACGAGTTTCAGGCCGCCTTCCATCGCCCGGTTGCGGGCTGTCCAGTATTTCTCAAGGGCCTTTGACATTCTCGCAACGGCTGGATCGTGGCGATCGGCACTGACCTCTTGGAGCGCCTTGAAAAGGGCCTCGTATCGCCAGCTCCCGGCGCCATCATCCGCTTCCGCAGGATCTGTCTCATCGGGTGGACCGTCCGCATCAGGCGCGCCCTGTTCGATATCCGTGTCTTCCGGTTCCTCGACGCTTTCACCCGGCGTGAGGATTGTCTCAAGACCTCTGAACAGATGGACACAGCCCTTCAATGCCTCAACCACTTCCTGGCGTGCCTGGGCCAGTATCGTGAAGATCCACTGTTCCCGCTCGGGGCTGAAAGTTGAAAATGAACGGATGTCGGCGAGATATCTGTCCGCAGCAGCAGGGTTGTTCAGCTCATCCTCAATCTGCCTGATTGCTGCGGCCGCAAGCTCCCTGTCCAGCCGGCCGGGGACCACGGCTCCACGGTTCAGAAACGTTGCTGCGATGCGGCCCGCGACAATCCTGACGCCGGCTTCCTGCACAATCAGCCTGAACAGGAGAAGCTGATCGACCGTGGCCCCTGGCCAGGCCTGACGCAGGCTGCGCCCGGATATCCATCCGCTTGCAATCGCCTCGGCCAGGATCATGCCCGCCTGCTCGGGCAGCACGAAGGTCTGGCCAGGAGAAGATGCCGCGGGCAGGGAGATTTCGGCAGACGACCAGTCGTCGTCATGGACCCTTGCCCGATGCGACGAAATGGCTGCCTGGAGAGCCAGGACACTTTCGTCGGGCGCCTGTTTGCTCTCTGGCGGCTGGAAATCCTGCTCGGGCTCCCATCCCGCGGCGCCGGTTTCCGGCTCAGGGTCGCGGAGCTCTTCAATGGCCCGCTGGTCGAGGACGGCATCCGCCAGAGCCACCTGCGAAAGATAATGCCCGACGTCCCGGTATCCTGCACTTGTGGCAAGCTCGCCAGCAGTCAGGCCGCCAGGATCCCTGAGCGATGCTTCCGCCCCCTCGTCCAGCAGAAGGGCACAGATGTCTTCGCGTCCAAGCGCAGCCGCGATCATCAGCGGCGTTCTCCCTGAAGCGTCACGGCCATTGACAGCCGCTCCGCGCCTGAGGTGCAAAAGGATGGAGCTCTCCGGGCCTTTCGAAAGCGCGAGCCTGAACAGCGGCGAAACCGCTACGGTGCCGACCGAGTCAAGCACGAAAGCGCCTGCCGTGCGTCGGCAGCATCATGTCATAATCCCCCCAATATTTCCCACACCGGATTTATAGCAAGAAAAAGCGCAAGGGAAGCGTGTCGTCTACTTATGCCCGACTTGGTGCGAATTTACATTCAAGATCAAGAACCCGCTCACCCAAGCCCGTAGTAGCAAGCACCACTTCCTAAAGCGACTGAACGAGACCAAGCGGCTCAGGCTGAATTTCGGCTGTGGGTGGAAGGCGGCCAAAGGTTGCAATATGAACACAAGGAAATCGAAACTGCGGGGGGCTTGTTGCCATGGAAGCCGGCGTCATCACAATGAGAAATGTCTACGAACGGTTCGGGCGCGCCTCTGAAACGGCTCAACCCTATGAATATGGTTTGGCCACCATATGGCTTTATCTTGAATATTTCGGCAAGGGATGGTGGCAGAAAGCGCCATCGCCAGATGCTCTTTCCTCTTTGCAAAAAACAATGGAGAGAAAGACTCTCGGTCAATTGCTGGCAAAAGTTCGGGGGCTCTCATGGTTTGAGAACGGGGGTGCCAACGACCAGTTCGAGGACCACCTCGGTGAAGCCCTTGAGGCGCGGCACTTCCTAATGCACGAGTTTTTCAAGACAGACGCAGGGACAATGGAGACCGACAAGTGGCGACATCAAAAACTTCTCGAATTGGAGCGGTATCAAGAAGCACTAGACAGGGGGATGGATATAGCGTCGAGACTCCTGAATGCGTTGGTCAAACTTCGTTCTGATTTCCTAGATCCTGAACGTTGAGATGCGATCATCAGCGAAGGTCTTACAAATATCGTGACTGGGTCTGGCAATAGCTCCAAGCTGAACTAGCAGGGACCGCGCACTGCATCCGCGCGCTGCTCAGGACTACGGGTGTCGGGAACTGCCAATGGCAGTAATGGGTCGTGAGCCGAAATTCAAATTGAGACACTCCCTCTCCGGCAGTGGTTAGGGGTTCTTCCAGCAATATTTATGTTCGCGCATTGTTCCCCGGAACCGAATCTGCCACTTTGTCAAAATTCTTCCCAGCGAGGCGTTTGACATGACAGAGTTTTCGACCCTCCGGCAACAGGCGGGGCTATCGATGCCGGAAGCCGCCGCCCGAACCGGATATTGCGAGCGCACGGTTTACAGGTGGGAGACTGGCGAAGTTCGGCCGCGTAAGGCGGCGCTGGACCTTCTACGGTCCATCCGGCCGGTGTCAGCACAGCAAAGCACCTCTGCCTTCACCTTCATTGACCTGTTCGCAGGGATTGGCGGGCTTCGAAGGGGCTTTGAGCCGATCGGCGGCAAGTGCGTCTTCACAAGCGAATGGGACGGCTATTCGCAGAAGACCTACCGGGCGAATTTCCCCTGCGACGATCACGAAATCCAAGGCGACATTCGCCTTGTGGAATCCAAGTCCATACCGAAGCACGATCTGCTTCTTGCCGGATTCCCTTGCCAGCCATTTTCGATCGCTGGCGTGTCCAAGAAGAACGCCCTGAACCGTCCGCATGGATTCGCCTGCGAGGCACAGGGTACACTGTTCTTCGACGTCGCACGCATCATCCGCGACCTCCAGCCGAAGGCTTTCGTTCTGGAGAATGTGAAGAATCTCGTCAACCACGATAAGGGGCATACTTTCCGCGTCATCTATGACGTGCTTACCAACGAGCTTGGCTACCACGTCGACAAGCGGGTGCTCGACGCAAAGTCGTGGGTGCCACAACATCGCGAGCGGATTTTCATCGTCGGCTTCAAGGAGGACGTGGGTTTCAGCTTCGAGCGTATGATCGTGCCGGACCCGCTGAAGGGTCCGAAGCTAGGCTCGATACTTCACAAAAAAGGAGATGAACCCGAGAAACTGTACACCGAAGCCGATGGCAGGGTGGCGGCAAAGTACACGTTATCAGCACATCTCTGGGGCTACCTACAGGACTACGCGGACAAGCATCGGGCAAAGGGCAACGGCTTTGGGTTCGGCCTCTTCGATCACAAGGACATCGCGCGGACGCTTTCAGCCAGGTATTATAAGGACGGGTCGGAAATCCTGATTAAGCAGGGCATGAAGATTCCCCGTCGGTTGACGCCACGTGAATGCGCGCGGCTTATGGGATTCGATCAGCCCGGCCGTGCGCCGATGGTGATCCCGGTTTCCGACACTCAGGCCTATAAACAGTTCGGAAACGCCGTCGTGGTTCCGGCCGTCGAGGCCGTGGCGAGCCACATGGAGCCCTACCTGATGGAGGCTGTGCGACCACTAAAGCTATCGGCCTAATGTGGCCGGTGCTTGATGTCGGTGATCGGGCCGATAAGGTCCGTGGCGTAGTGAACTGCCATGGGCGCACCGGTGAAACGGACGCCCCAAGACTTCTCATCCTCCAGAAAGAAAACGACTTCGATATCCTCCAGCATTTCGGGTTCGTTGGCGGCTGCGAAGACGGCTTCTATATGGTCACGGTACGGGCCGACGATCCGGGCCAGATCGTCGCTCCAGACCTCCGCCAGCGGCTTTTTCTGGCCCATGAACTCGATTGTCCATCTCATCGTCGTGTTCTGCCCGCGCCGAGCTGTAATGTCCATGGCTGACATCGTTGACGTCGCTACCCGTAGCCGGATGATGAGCGGCATCAGGGGCAAAAATACCCAGCCCGAAATGTCGATCCGGCGCGGTCTACATGCGCAAGGCTTTCGGTTTCGAATCCATCCCAAAGAGGTACCCGGCCGACCTGATCTTGTGCTACCGAGGTATCGAGCCGCGATCTTCGTTCATGGTTGCTTTTGGCATGGTCATGACTGCAATCTCTTCCGGCTCCCCGGTACACGATCAGAATTCTGGGCCGAAAAGATCGCGGCTAATAGACTACGGGACGAGACAGTCTCAGAGCTGCTTGTCTCCGCAGGTTGGCGCGCGCTCACGATCTGGGAATGCGCTCTGCGGGGACATGGGAAGATCGGGCTTGACGAGGCTATTGCGCGATCTGCGGAGTGGATCAGGGGAGACTCTTCGCAGGCAGACATAAGGGGGAGACCGTGGCCATCGGAGACCTGAGCGACTGGCTTGACGAATTCGACAAGCCGGACCAGTACATCTGGTACGTCAAGCGCTTGTCAGCGAACGACACGTTGGCGAACAAGGCGCATCAGGCCGGGCCGTATGTCCCCAAGGGCTTTCTCTTCGAACTGTTCCCGGCGCTCAATAATCCCACAGAAAAGAACCCGCGCGTTTCAGTTGATGTCATTATCGACTCCCATGCCGCTCGCGTGACGGCGACTGCGATCTGGTACAACAGCAAGGTGTTCGGCGACGGKACGCGCAACGAAGCGCGCATGACGAATTTCGGCGGTAAGGAGTCACCGCTTCTGGATCCGGAAAGCACCGGCGCGTTGACAGTCTTCGCGTTTGTGCTCGATGAGAAAAACGCAGCGACGGCGTGTCACGTCTGGGTGTGCGATCACACGCTGGAAGAAGACCTCATTGAAGAGCGCATCGGGCCGGTGGAGCCGAAACAGGCCGTGTTCTGGATACCGGGCGTTGGCCGTCCAGACCTATTCCGCAAGCCGGTGCGAACGGACTGCAGACTTACCACGGCAGAAATCCCCCCCGCATGGCTGCTGCGCTTCCCAACTGGCGTAGAGGTGATACGCAAGGCTGTGGAGCTTCGACCGGTAAGGCTTCTTAAGCCCGACGACAGGCTGATGAAGCGCCGCAAGTGCGAGTACGAGGTTTTTCAGAGCGTAGAGGAGGCGTTCTTCCTGCCGAGGATCAAAGAAGGCTTCACCTCCATCACCGACTTCGTAGGCATGGCGCAATCGGTCCTCCAGAGCAGGAAATCCCGTGCGGGAAACTCGCTGGAGCTCCATGCGAAAGAGATTTTCACTGAAGAGGGTCTTCGTCCGCTGGTCGAATTTCAGCACAAGCCGGTGATCGAAGGCGGCAAAATTCCGGACTTCCTGTTCCCATCCGCAGCGGCCTACGCGGACCTTGCCTTCCCCCGCGAGAAGCTGCGGATGCTAGCGGCGAAGACCACCTGCAAAGACCGATGGCGGCAGGTCATCAATGAAGCCGACCGGATCGAAACGAAGCACCTTCTGACACTGCAGGAAGGCGTGTCCGAAGGCCAGTTCAGGGAAATGCAGGACGCCAAGGTGCAGCTTGTCGTGCCGGAAGAACTGCACAAGGCCTACCCGAAAGAGGTGCAGCCTCACCTGATGACGCTGGAAAGCTTTCTGGGGGATATTCGCCTTCTGGTCCTTCCCTAGGCTAGGTGGAACTAGGGGCGGACAGTTGCTCGGATCGAAGGGGTCCTGATCTCGGCTATGCTACCTTCTGTAGCTCCGTTATCTTCTGGAACTCAGCAAGGAGGTCTGGATGATGGTGCGCCATGTGCCGGACGATACGGGCATTCTCGAGTAGTCGCGCGAGATAGCCCGTCGCCAAGACAACATCCAGATGATCGCTTCCGTAGTCCTGTTCAATTGCTTTGAATTCACGGTCGAGCGTCGCGGATTCGCCCTCCATCATGTCGATCTGCTGTTGGCTTAAGCCTTTTACCGTCTTGGCGCCCCGCACGAACTGGCTCTCGGGAGTCGCGGCCACCAGGGATTTCGCATAACTGATCGAGTACCTGTTCATCGCAATCATCAATTCGGCTGCTTCGATCTGCCTGATCGACTTGAGTTTCTTCAACTCTCCGAACGTGTTGATCGGCACGTGCCTGTCCTTAAGCAATTCGACGACTTCCGGACAGATGCCTTCCAGCAGGCTGCGTTTGTGGCGGATGCTGCCTATGTTGACGTTCAAAGCCCGCGCGAGCCGCTCTTCCGAAACGCCTTTCTCGATCGCCTTCAGGATCATCTTGTGTTCCTGGATGATGGCGATCCTGCTGATGCGTTTGTTGTAGGTGAACGCCTCGTCTTCGGTTGCCACCAAGCACACAACTTGCGTCTCGCCACGGGCTCGCAGGATGTCGATGCGGATATGGCCGTCAAGCAGGTGGAAGCGGTTTCTATCGGTGCTATCCCTGACCACGACGGGGGGTTCGATGATGCCCACCTCAGCGATGGACGCTGCGATCTGGGCGTACTTCACCGATTTTACTACCGAAGGTGTGAGTTGTCGGAGCGGCAATATCTCATCGATCGAAATACGGAGGCTCGCTGTCTCAAACGCTATTTTGACGAGAGCTGAATTGCGGACCGTGCTCATGGATTGGATTCCTCCAGGCGATCCAGACGCTGCGCCAGATTCTTGGGCAAGGTCGTCAGGCCTTCCTTGGAGAGTAGGTCCCGGAATTCATCGTCGTGCAGCAGCCTGCGCATGGCTTCAGCGATAAAGATGAGACGATTCCTGGCAGCCTGTGCGCGCCTGATCAGCATCCGCTTCCGATCAGTGTCTTGTTGATAAGCGCGGACAAGGGCCTCCGTCGACATTTGCTTTGGTTTCAAATGCGGCTGGTTCTTCAGCCGCTTGCCCTGAACTCGTCGCTGCTCTACGAGCCGTTTCGCGGCATGGAGTTTTCTTCCACGAAGCAGGTTTTTCTCGTAAGCGTTCTGAAGTGCAGCCTGGACATCCTTGTCGTCCGCCTCAGCTATATCGAGTGCGACGCTGAAGGGAATGTGACCGGATTCCACCGCACGCAGAAGGCGCTGCTCGCCGGTTTCAAGAAGCCTGACCACCGCATGAACATATTCCGCCGTGAGTCCTGTCTTCCTCGCGATGTCGGCAATGCTTTGCCCACTCTGTTTCATGCGGCCGATGTCGTTGAGAAGATCGATCGCGTGGTGTTTTCGGCGTGCACAGTTCTCGACCAGACTGGCCACGAGACAGTCTTCTGGATCGGCTGCAACGACAAGAGCGGGGACCTCCTGTTGGCCCAGCGCCTTGTAAGCCTCCAGCCTGCCCTGGCCGCAAACCAGATCGTAATATGGTCCTCCCGCCTCGACGCGACGGGCAACTGTTATCGGACGTTTCAGACCAATTTCGGAGATGTTGTCGACGATATCGCTGAAGATTCGCTTATTGCGTATTCTGGGATTGACGATCGTGATCTTTTCTACCGGGATCATTTCAACCCGCTGAGCCGGCGTCGCGGTCATTATGCGGCCTCCTCTATCAGGGTTCGTGCAGACATCGCGTAAAAAGTATCCAGCGTGTCGAAGCGGTACGCATCGAGGGATAGCCCGTTGTGCTCGCAAAGACGCAGGACGGCCGCGTGCATATCCATACGGGGCAGCAGATAGTAGTCTCGCGCCTGGGCGTTTTCCGGATCCATGCGTATGGCGACCGTCAGGTCGGGATTGAGCACTGTGTCGAGCCGCAGCTTCCAGCGAAGCGATCCCGCGCCTGTGTGGAAGCATCTGACGATTACAATACACGCAGTGAACTCGCGATTCACCGTCAGCAGGTCGGTCGCCGAATCCTGCTCGACCTCTCCCCCGGCTGTCCCGATTCCCGCGAGCACTTCCGCTATTACTCCAGGGTGCATCCTTCGCAGGGCGCGGTTTGTCTCCAGATACCGATAGTCGTGGTCCGGAACGAACCCTATGAGCGCATAGGCGCGCAACAGACTGCCGAAGCGTGACAGGTATGAGCTGCTTGACGGGCAGTCGTCTGCCTCGTCGATGATGATGCCGGAGAGATAACCGTTCTTCGTCAGAATTCCACTGAGGAGGTCCAGCATCTTCTCGTCCGACAGACGTTCGGACCTTGCTGCGATGATGGCTTGTGCCCGGCTGAAGGAATCCTTGTCAACGATCGCTTCGAACACCTCGTCAACTCTTATCCAGGCGTCCTTAGGATTTTGGACATGCGACTGCTTGAGCTTGAACGACGTACGCGCCCACACATTGTTGCCGATGTATTTTTCGTTGATCAGGAGTTGGTGTACCGTACCCTTCGTCCAAGGCCGTCCGAGGTCTGACAAGACGCACCGTGCGTTCAGAATCTCGGCGATTTCTCGCTCGGTGCGGTTCTCGGTTATGAACTTGCGATAGACCTCTCGTACGGTGTCGACCTCATGTTTCGGCCCGGGGACCAGGATGACCCGATCGGTCGCGATGCTTTTGTGCTCGCCTCGAACGAGTTCGCCTTTCGAGTTACCGTTCTGATCAACAAGAACCCGGCGCAATCCGTAGCCGGCGGCGCCGCCCTGCCGAAATCCAAGGCGGATCAGATGAGCCTGGCCTGCGAAAACTTTAACGGAGAGTTCCCGGCTGTATTCGCCGGCCATCGCCCGCTTGACCGTTTTCACAATGGAAGAGCCGATGCTGCCGTCGTTCTCGAACTGCTCGGCGCAGTAGTGGACGCGAATCCCTGCGTGCTTGCATCTAAGCTCTATCGCGGCCGCTTCGTCGGGGTCCTGGAAGCGTCCCCATCGGCTGACGTCGTAGACGAGGATTGCTGCATAGTCCGCGCGGCCGCTTTCGATGTCGTCCAAAAGGGACTGCAAGGCATCCCTTCCGACAAGACGAAGGCCGCTTTTTCCCTCGTCCGCGTAAGTCCGGACGATTTCGAAGCCGCGTGCGTCAGCATACCGTTGCATCGCCGACGCCTGGTTGTCGGTCGAGTACTTCTGGTGCTCGGTCGACATGCGAACATATTGGGCGGCTCGAATCCTGGAACGCGCGTGCCGGGCTTCGTTTCCGCCCGTCTGGTTCCAATTGATTACCATCTCGGGCCACGTGCGGAACAAGCAGGAAGCTGCGAACGATTCTAGCTCAAGGAGCCGGAAATATGTTTCCGAAAAGCGGCAATAAATTTCCAGAATCCATTCACGCAACCGAAGCGGTATATGCCTCGGCTATCGCCAAAGCATTGGCATCCGAGGTCGGCACGAGCCGACTAGCGACGAAAACCGTGATGTTCTGGACGGGTGCCAGTGACCGTAGCGCGAGGCATTGGTTGAACGGAGATCATGGCCCAGGTGGTTTGCACCTCATTCTGCTGGCCAGGAATTCGACGGCGGTAATGAAGACAATCATGCAGCTCGCCGACCAGGAAGGATTCGAATTGACGATTGAACTATCGGCCGCGCGGACAGCTCTCATTCGAGCCACCGCGATCGTGGAAGCCTTGTCTTTCAAGGCAGACAAGATTGATGTATGAGCTCTGGCCGTCTCAACCCCACCAGAACATCGCCCAAGTTCGACAGTGAGGCCTCGTCGTGGCGGCGAAATGTCATAGAGACGAACCTGCCAGACTTGCCGAAGGTATGACTGCCGTACCGCGCGAGCGGGCGCGGATCGAAAATCATGTTTGCGAGTTTGCCGGATGTGGCATGCGTGCGCCAATTCGGTTTCGCCAAGCCGAGGCATGAACCGCACTGGTTCTGTTTCGGGCACCGAGAGCATGGTGACAGCTATTTGCAGGGGGCAAGATGATCAATCCGCCGAAAGGACAGGAAGAATATCAGGACCGCGACATTGACTGCCAGAAGGCCATGGAACCTGGCATCCAAGCCATCGTCGACTGCATGCGCGAGGCGGGCTGGACAAGGGGYGAGATTCTGCGGGCGCTGAAGCGGCTCATTGCCGCCGACAACATGACCCTGAAAGAGAATGCCAGGACGGAAACGCAACTCGCTATAGCGCGAGCAATGATACGCTCAGGCAAGCCGCTCTAGGCTTCACTGACACCCGCTTCGTCGACCTCCGCTTTCATTTGGTCGCTGATCGGCTTGGCCTTGCCGGCGCCAACTATGGGTTCGCCATCAAAGCCCTGCATCCACGCGTCGGCCAGAAGTCAGGCGCGGCACGCACATTGCCATCCTTGCGCGCCTGTGCGCCATACATCCATGCGTAGGTGATGCGCTCCTGGTCCTTCTTTAGCTACGGCCATTCTCGCTTTCCTTTCTGCGCTGAAAGCAGGCGTACATTAGCAATCTCTTGACAACCGAACCCGTCACTCCAGAATCCTATGCATGGCGCGGGAAATCAATATCGGTGACCGTGTGGCGATCAGCGCCACGGTAGGCAAACGCATCGAGGATCGCGTGACCCTCCACATTCTCACGGCCAACTATCCCTATTCGATCGTGGATCTAAAGGCGAAGCCAGGCGACAAGATCAGATTCGAGGGCGATGTCGTCCATGTTGACGAGGATCTGGGTCGGGTGACTGTACAGGTGCTCGGGCGTGTCACGGTCGACGCCGTCACGGTTGAACTGGTGCGGAAACTCCGTAGGCCCAAAGGCACAACACCGCTGATTGGCGAGCCGACCTGACGATATCTGGACTCTCTCCCGCAACGGACGCATTCTCTTCTCTGGGGAGTGGGGCGTGGGCAAACACCGATACGACAATCGGTCTGATCAATGGCGCAAACGGCGCGGCGCCCAGCGGATGCGTGCGCGCGTTCTGGCTGGCATTCCGAAGCGGCTTGTCGTAGTCACGGTGGCGGCGATGGCCGCCTATGTGGCGCAGTTCGTCGTGCAGCACAGCGAAGGCGCCCCCGACCTCCATGTATCTCACTGGATCGGACGCACGCCGGAGCCGATAGCCGGTGTCGCCTCGGTCATCGATGGCGACACGATCGAGATCCACGGACAGCGCATCCGCTTCAACGGCATCGATGCCCCAGAGTCAGCCCAGCAGTGCGACGACGCCAAGGGCTTACGCTACCGGTGCGGTGCCAAGGCAGCGGCAGCGCTCGACGGGTTCTTGGCTGCCTCTAGGCCGGTCACATGCACCTTTGTCGCGTGGGACCCTTACAACCGCTTCGTGGGCGACTGCCAGCGCGCAGACGGTGCCAGTGCGGCCGCCTGGATGGTCGAGCACGGCCAGGCGCTCGACTGGCCCAAATACAGCCATGGGCTTTACGCGGGGCACCAGGCGAAGGCCGAGGCGGCAAAGATCGGTCTCTGGGGCGGCAAGTTTCAGATGCCCTGGGATTGGCGTGCCGGCCATCCCAACGTCGGCGTTCGCACGACAACCAACCAGCCTCCCGGGCTCATCAACAGGCTGGTGGCGCAGAGCTATTCGTGCCAGCCGAGGCGAACCTGCTCGCAGATCAGTTCGTGCGACGAGGCGAACTGGTATTTGGCCAGCTGCCCTTGGGGTGGAAAGCTCGACCGGGACAGCGACGGCATTCCTTGTGAGAGCCTATGCTGATCGGGGTGGGATAGGTGATGGAGAGCAATCCGGTTGTCGTTTCCAGCATCATCGAAGATGCTTTCCTGATATCTTGCCTGGTTCTCGCGCTGCAGAATGCAGAACAGGTCATCGATAGAAATTCAGAGGTCGATATCTTCCTGGACGATTGCCAAACCAGTATCGAGAGCATGCTCCTTAAAAGGCTATTGGCCACCGCTGGTTTGATACGCAACGTAGTTTTTGAAAAATATACAACAGAGATGAGAAGCGACGAATGGCGACGGCTCGCCGAAAGAGATGTTGGGTGGCTTTCCACGGATGGGCGAGAGCCCGCACCGCTGCTTTTCCGAGATAGCTGCAACAAAATCCTGCATCACCGCGACTATTCCTTCCCAGCATCAGATCAGGTATCTCACATCAAGGCGCGGTCGAGCCTCTCCTTACAGGACTGCGCACAGTTCTCTGGGGCGCTGCAAAAGAGCGAGTGGCACGCAATCATCAACCTACACCAATTTGCTTCAGCTGCTTATTTTTGCGCCGATATCGATAGCAGGGTTTGAAATGGCGCCGTATTCAGCATCAGAACTCAAGTATGCGCGGCCAATTGCCAATGCTTTGATCGACTGCGGCGATTTTCGCCAGTGGTTTATGCGGGGCACGCCATATGAGGCTGGGGCATTCGAAGCTCGTGCTCTGGTGGAGGAGCATCGAGGCTTAAGAAGCCCCAAAATAAAGAACCCGTTCTGGTTCAACTGTTTTTGCGGCAAGTCCAACTGCGCGTGCCGTATTGGAACCGGAATCGAGACGGATATCCTTCTGATTTTCGAGTTTACGGCGGGTAGTCGCCTCGGGCTGCACATCGAGGTCAAACCACCCGGAGAGGCGCTTGGGAATGGCCAGGCTGAGTCTTATCCAAGACGAGCTGCATGCTGGGCAAACGCGGCGACGCGTCCCAAGACGGTCCCGCGCCATGAACACTTTCTGACTGTCATAGCCTGCTCGCGCGACCTTCGATGGGATAGATCGAAGCAGACCTTCGAGAAAGAAAGGTACCACGATGAGATCGCGCGACATCTGTCGCCCTATCCTGAGGTGTAGGTCATGCAATTGTCGATGAAGGACCGGGATGAACTAAACGAGTTCTTGCTCGACGAAATCCCACGCGGTCGCAACCTCACAAGAAAGGACCTAAACGGCGCCGCCAGCGGGAATCTTTTCGGACTACTCGACATCCTAAACCGACCCCTGAGGCGCAAGCTAAAGGACCGTCAAGGTTTGGTCTCTGCGGCACGCGATCTGGGCTTCGCAATTGAGATTGGAATGGGCGGCAGCAGTCGCGGCGCGGTTGTTTGGGAGTACATAGACTTGCCGCCCAAAGACCGGAGGTGAGGAGGTTCTCGCGATGCGTCCGTAGCGGCGCTGCGGCCATAACGCAATGATGATTTGCTGAAGCACATGGGAAAACTTGTCCTTCTATATCGTCTGCTGGCAATTGCCGGTTTGGGATATGTCGTCGTCCAAGTGATTGCAGATCGGAAGCCGCCACCTTTTGAGGTCCGGTCGACGTCAACAGGACATTCGCTATCTGACGATGAAGCCGACGAAGCATATCGGGAGTATCGAGACGAGATGTCTTACCGATACCGATGACTTGGCCTTCAGGCGGCGTGCCACCGCAACCAAGCCGCCTCGGCCTCTCGCCGGTAGCCATGGCAAGTTCCTATTGTTGAAGGGAACTCCATGGTCGGATCGCGGTCTCTACCCGCTCAAGGCCTATGAATACCGCGCCATCTCAGAACCAGGCGACACTCCCGCGAAGCGGGTTCGTGCATGCGGCGCAACCACGACCTCCAGCGCGGTCGCCGGCGACGTCAGCTTTCAGGAAACGGCCAAGCTGATCTATACGGCTGACATTGGGCGCATTGCCGCCTAGCAGCCTAGCAGTCTATGGCCGAGAGCGGACTGGCAGCTAGGGACAGGCCGCCGTGTTTTTTGGCTGGGGAAATGGCCGGCGCGGTCGCCGGTGAAAGCATTGCTTAAAAATCGCGCGGCCATTGCGGCTCTTTGAGGGATTGCCGCCTGTGGAAGCTAGAGCCCGGCAACAGGCCGAGCACCGCCTGTGGAGGGCCGCTCCCGAGAGCTGCCAGGTCCGCTTCACCCTCAGAACGACTCGTTCACATTTTTTTCGCCAAAGTTGGTTCTACCTCAAGGTGGCCAGCCAAGTCTTAGCACCCCTTGGTTGCAATTCGCCCGCCCGATTTCGATCATGCTCTGTTCCTTCCGGCTCCCTGACCATGACCTGCGACCCTCCTTTATCATTTCACTGCTGGTGCAGGACTCGCCGACGAACCAGTGGCCTCCACTGTCGAAAGGCGAGGACATCGATTCCTTCGGCCCCGGGGGCAGCGTCGCAACCAGCTACAGGAATCGATAGCATTGCCGACTTGCCGGCGGCAAAGGGTCGTTTCAAGCTCTGGTGGCGGATAGTTGACACCGTTGTCAACATTTACAGACGCCAATAATTTTGGTCCCATCCTGCGCCTTCTTCGACAACGCCACGGGCGCCATCACACGCCGCGAGTCCTATACGACCGTCGCAAGATAGCTGGTGGTTGACCAGTTCGTGTCAAAGCGCGCCGAACGAGCAATGCCGAATCGAATCCCTATTCATCGATGTTTTGGGGGCAATTCGCAGATCGTGGCCGTGCCAGCGAGAGAGGCGCCGGACTCCACTTCAGGGGCGCAGGAACGAATCCTGCAAACTACAAGCCACCCCCGAACCGGCCCCAGAAATCCGGGGTCAAATGACCTGTTCAGCCACCGGATTGCGAAACACTGTCCGTGAAGCCGCGGTACTGCCACGCCGGTCCGTTTGAAGGTTTTTCCGCCCGAAGTCCCAAGGCTTGCCCCATCAGGTAGCGGTCGTCTCAGATCTTAATCACATCTTTGTCGCAGCTAAGTAACTGCGCGGTAAAGGATTCGCGCCGACGGAGCCAAAGGATCCATTGACTGCACTCAAATTCAAAATAAGGCCGATTTCTTCGAAATTAAGAAGTCAAGTCATTTCGAACTGATCCATAGTTTTGATTAAGATCCGATCCATCATTGGCATTGTTACATTTGTAAGACTGTGTTACTTGCCAACATTTTCGATCCGGTCATATGCATTCGTCGCCTACACGTTAAGGAGGATGAGATGAGACCAACTGTTCCCGAGTTGAAATATGAAATGGCATGCGTTGTAAGTGCGCGTCAGAAAGATCGCCTCCTAATCGGTGCGTCATCGGTAAAGTCATTCATTGTGGATGCAAGCATAGTTAGTCTGACTTGGCCTTATAACTGTCACCGCACGGCATCCTTATGGCTCGACGAGACGATCTATCAGACCCTTTTTGTACCTAGCATTGTTCTTGGTGTGATCAATCGCGGTAAATCAAAAGTACATCATGAACATGAGCACGTGATGGAACTGACAGAATGGCGGAATTCCCTTCCCCGACGTGGCTTCACCTTCGTGCAACCCCACGGAGAGATCGAGAAGATCGTGAGCCGGATGAAAAGTACAAAAAGGCTCAACAACTTTTGGATGACATCACCCCGGGCCAAGAAGAAGAAGATCCCGCAGGAGATCCATGTGGCAGCCACGTCCGTTGCTCTGGGAATGACGATCGTTAGTCTTAAGACCAGAGGTTACCAGTGCATAAAGGATACGGGATTTGACCTGCCCGGGTGGATCAACCTGGATGACCCTGCTCAGTCTAGGGTTTTTGACCCTATCCTCGGGCAATACGACCAACATCAGGCCCGCTTACACTGATTGGGTCGGTCGAGGGAGCGAACCCCTGGGCTCCTCCCTTGTCACCACGAATAGATCGAGGCCGACCGGTCGCAGTCATCAAGCGTGATGCGTAAGAAAATCTCCCCTCGACATCTAAATCCGCAGCTCTCCCGCCTCACTTAGGTTGGATCCTCGACAAGACCGCAATGCGCGTGAATGCGCCCACCTGAACGGAAGGAAAACTACAACGATGAACACGCCCGACAAAATCCCCGCGCATGACGCTCCGATCTACCGCATCGGTGAACTGKATCGATTTACCATCGTAGAAACCCCCTATACCTGGATCAGCTCGGATGCGGCTGGCCACGTTCTCGCTCCGGAAAGATTTCCGGAGCGGCTCCAGGGATTCTTGCACTCGGAGTTCCACGAACTCATCCAGAACGGAGGCGCCAGGATCGAAACGGACTTCTACGCCCCCGTCAACATTGCACGCCGCAAAGCCGGGGTGGGAGACGTCCCAGAAAAGGAGGCACAGTGCGCGCGGTTCAATGCGGCGATCTGTGACGCATTCCTTGACAGGCGTGAGCGCGGTGAGGACGGCGCCAGCCTTTCCGACGCGTCGCTTGCGCGAGTGCTTCCGGAACTTGCATCGGAAGCGGTGCTGGGCACGAAAGGGGACCGTTTACCCGGACTATTCAGCCTGCCCTCCCCGCGCGCTTTCCGTCGACTGCTCGAGACGTACGTGGAGTCGAAATACCAGCCGCTCGCGCTGGCATCCACGGGCTTTTCGAACCGGAGTGAGACCCCGACGTTCGGAAGCCATGATTTCCAAGTATGGAATGAATTCGCGGCCATGTACGCGGGACCCGGAAGGCCGACTATGGCCAACCTTTTCGTCCTCCTGAAGGCTGCTCTCCACGAATGCAATCTCAACCGATGCCAGCAGGGTCTGCCACCGCTCACGGTTCCTTCCCGGAGGACCTTCGAGAGGTTCATTCGACGCTGCCGCGATCCATTTGCTTCAGGTACTGGAGC
This sequence comes from Mesorhizobium sp. P2_D1, assembly GCF_056404455.1. Taxonomy (NCBI): domain Bacteria; kingdom Pseudomonadati; phylum Pseudomonadota; class Alphaproteobacteria; order Hyphomicrobiales; family Phyllobacteriaceae; genus Mesorhizobium; species Mesorhizobium sp. P2_D1. The sequence goes on along the minus strand of NZ_JBFUDZ010000010.1, from coordinate 104,606 downwards.
ACCCTCCTTGGCGCCGCTTCCGGGGTCGACCGCTGAAGAAGTGCGCCAAGTTGCCAGCAGGCGAGTTGACGTAATGTTTCGGTTTGCAGCAACCCGCTGAGCCCTTTGCATACCCACCCCAGTAAACACGATTCAAACTGTACGCGGTCAATCCGCGTCCCGACCGAAAGGAGAACTTCGATGAACAGATCACGACTTGTGCTGGAATATATCCTGGACCGCCGTGCCGGCGTCCTTGATGACTATTTCGTTCCCGAGCAGACAACCTACCTTACCTTGCCTCCGCATCGCAAACGTGAGACTGCCGACGGGACGTCGGACTGCGCTATATGAGGCTCCCGCTTCCCGTGAAGTACCGGAATCGATCAGTTCCAGGCCGCCGGCTCCATCCAGCGGCGTGAGGGGGCCCGCCCGGAACTCAACCGGCTCGTACCGCTCCTGGGCGCCAATCTCCGAGCTGGACCGGGTCATTACCGCGGAAAGTCTTGGCGAAAGGCGGGTACGCAACGTCCTGCTCGGCCGGAGAGACCTTAGGGATCTGCGCGATCAATGGCCGAAAGTCACATTTCGCGACCATACGGGCAAGCTCCGAACCCACACTTTCGACTACTGCGCGCGGTACGATTCGGGCCTCGTGGAGGCCATTGCGGTAAAGCCCTCTAAGAGAGTCGACTATTGGCCGCGAACCGAGGCACCCTCCCTGAGGGAAGCGATCCGGCGGATCAATGAGCAGGGAGCGGTCCTCCCCTTCGCGCACCGGGCCATCATCCTGACCGAGGAGGACGTGTCGGATGACGATGCCCACAACGCCAACTGGCTGCGCCGGGCGCGCAGGTTCCGGGTCGAGGAGGACGTGCGGGAGGCGCGTCATGCGCTGCGCGCGCTCGGAAACCGCTTCCGTTTTCATAATCTCATCCGCGGTGCCGAGATCGAATGGCGGCGATCGCACGCCGTCTGGGCTTTGATCGATGACGGCGTCCTCGTTGCCGAGAAGCCGGGGGCGATTATCGACCGGTCGTGGCTGCGCGTCGCGGTAGCTTCGAAGGAGGTCATGTAGATGTTGCAGCATCTCCTCCCTCCGCCACCGCCCCGGGTGCCTTTTTGGAAGCTCGATCCGGACGCGCTGTACGGCATCGACGGATGCGACTATCGGCTGCTCGAGTCCAAGGACCAGGTACACAGCTTCCAGGCCACGGGGAGCCCTTACAAGACCATCTCCCTCAGCCAGGATGAATTCTACTGCAAACACGCAGACGGTGAAGCCCGTATCGAACCCCGTTACCTGTCACGGCAACGGGCCTATCTGAGGACCCTCAACCGGGACTTCATGGTTTCCGACCTGTTGCCGGCGGAACAGGAGCGCGTGCTCTTTTCCTACCTCCTCTGCCAAGGGTTCGAGAAGCTTCTGGGCGAGAAGCAACAGGGTCTGCGTTCCGGGAAGATCAACCTGGGGAAGACTTGCCTCTCCTTGCTTCTGCCGCAGGTCCAGCAAGAGATCGTGGACGCTCACAACGTCAAGGCGAGAAAGGGTGATTCCTTGCGTTTCTCCGGCAAGCTGCCGTCGGCCAGGCAGTTCGTCCGCGACTGGCGCAAATACGAGGCGTGACGCGCCCCCGCAGCATTCGCCCGCCTCTACAGAGGGTCAGCGACACGCCGGAAGAACTCAAATCCGCACGAACTGCACATCCGGTGCCACATGCAGCGTGCCTATGCCTCCCCAAAACGACCGACTGTGGCTGCGGTTCTGAAGCGCTACGTCGGGATAATCCGCCGCATCAACCGGGGACTGAAGGCGAAGGGGCAACCGAAGCTGAAAGCGATCAGCCGCAAGACCTTCGCCAAAGGCATCGCGGAACTCGATCCCTTCTATGTGGTGGTAATGCGCGAAGGCGAAAAGGCCGCCCTCGCCCGTTTCGCGAACGGCTCAGGCGGATACGGTCTGTTTCGCCCTCTCGAGCGCGTGGAGGCCGATGAATGGTTGATCGATCTCCAGACCCTGCTCGTGGAGCTTGAGATCTGGATGACGATGACCCCGCAGGAGCGGGATGCTGTCGCGAGGAGCAGGCTTTGGGTCACGGTGTTCATGGACACTGCCACCAGGTGCATCCTGGCATTCAAGATCCACGAGCGGGAACCCTGCGGGGACACCGCGGTGGACGTTTTCGAGCTTGCACTGACGGACAAGTCTGCGATCGCCGAGTATGTCGGATCGGGTGCTTCATACCCGTTCTGTGGAAAGATCGAGACGGTCCTGCCTGACAACGGCTCGGCTTTCCGGAGCACCCAATTTCTGGTTGCCTGCAATGACGCAGGCGCGGAACTCCTTCTACCGCAGGCAGGGAAACCTCAGGCGCGAGCGCATCTCGAGCGCTATTTTCGCACTTGCTCCGACAAGGCCTTGCACTGGTACAGCGGCAGGACATTCTCCGACGTCGTCACCAAGGGCGATGCCAAGCCCGAAGCGGAGACAACCGTTCCCGCCCCCGCATTTGCCAGAGGGTTCTTTCGTCAGCTCATCGATGATTACCACCATACGCCTCACAGCGGGCTTGGTGGACAGACGCCGTATGACGCCTGGATGAGCCAGACGAAGAAGTATCCCCCCGAACCGCCACCGGACCCATGGCGTATGCGGCGGATCTTTGGCCTGGAGTTCAAGAGGAAGGTGGACAAGCTCGGAATCAGGTTCCTTGGATTCCAGTACAACTCGCGCCCCGTCCAGAAGCACTTCGGCGAGTACGTCATTTTCCGCATCGCCCGCTATGACGTGTCTCAGATCACATTCTGGGATGGCGTGATGTGGACCGATGTCGATAGCGACCTGCCGGTGCCAAGGGGGCTGACGGTCTACGAACTGGAGCAAGCTCAACGCGAGTTCGCAGCACGGTTTGCCGGACGCGAGGAAATGCATCTGGACTACGTTGCCGACGCCGCGAACGCACTGCGCGAGATCGGAGAAGCGGCAGATCGGGCGGCGGTCGTCAGTCCCTTCGCAGACCGTGCATCTGAGCGCGCCCGACTGGACCGCCTCGACCGCGAGCGCTTCGGTTTCAGGATCACCCAGCGCAATCCCGACCAGTCCGAGAGGCGCGTCCTTCTCGACCTGACAAAAGCACCACCAAGCTCCCAGCAGGTCGGAATCTACGACGTTCCGCCGGGGTGGCAAGACGCGTCGTCCAAACCCGATCCGGACCGCTACACCATCAAGGGGGACGAGGCAGAAGAAGTCAGCAGTAATGACCCATCATATTCGGGCCGTTCGGAAGCAATCGAAGATGAAGATGACATCGACTTCGAATAGGAGGTGAACATGTTGCAACAGAAACACGAGCATGGGATCAGCAAGCCAGTTGGTCGCAGGAATTCCCTTTCCCGCCTGCGTGACAGTATGCCCCCGGAAACGCTTGCTCGCGTGGACCGGATGGCACGCATCAATCGAGGCTACGTTGTCCGGCCAATCGACAGAATCCTCGAGAAGCAGGTGAATGCGATGATCGAGGGACAGCTGGTCCTTGAGAGGCAGCTCAATGCGATGAGAGAGGGTCAGCTGGCGTTTCAAACCAACCAAGACTACGCCGCATCGGAAGCGTTCAAGTATCGGGCCATCTTCGTGATCGGCGACTCCGGCTCCGGCAAGTCAACTGCCATCAAGCGCATCTTCGCCCGTATGCCGGCCGGACTACAACCCTACGAGGATGACTTTGGGCAGAAGATTTGTCCGACGGATTCCTTCAAAGCCCCCAAGCCGCTCACAATGCGGCTCCTAGCGAAAACCGGGCTGGAGTCGATCGGCTACACCATCGACCGTAATCGGGCAGAAAACGAGATGTGGGACCTCTACCGTCAGCAGCTGGAGGAACGCGAAGTTCTTTGGGTCCACATCGACGAGATGCAGCACGCCGTAAGGGGTAGCGGCCACGCTGCCATGCAGGATATTGCAGATATCGCGAAGAACCTGCTTCAACTCGAGGACTGGCCCCTCTGCGCCATCTTTTCAGGGGTGACGAGCCTCGCGGCATTCCTGCGGTTCGAAGACACTCAGCTGCGAAACCGCTGCTTCGTCCTGCCATTCCTGCCACTAAAGCCTGGTGGCGGAACCAAGCGGCTGAAACGGGCCGTTGAGGGTGTTGTCACCGTACATGCGGAAATGCAGACTGCCGAGGTCATTCTGACGGATGAGTTCGTCAACCGTCTCATGCACGCGACATGTGGAGCCTTCGGGACCGCGATCCAGGTCACGCGCGAAGCAATCTTCATCGCGCTACGCGCAGGGCGCGAGCAGCTACTGCCGGAGGATTTCGTACAATTCTACGCAACCGCTTCAGGATGCAAGCCTGACGAGAACGTGTTCACGGCGCCCAACTGGCAGCTGATCGACCCCGGAAAGGCCATCCACGACTACATCGTCAGGTTCGAGCAGGAAGAAGAGGCGGCCCGAAAAGCGCGGAAGCGGGGGTGATCATGCCGCTGATGCGAACCGTTCCTTTCGATCCTCGCGAGACGCCGCGCAGCGTAGCCGCGAGACTTGCGGCGGCCAACGGCGTCCCCGCCATCGATTTTGCGCGGGATATGAGGTTCTGTCTTGCAGCCCTCGACACCGGAGACACGAAAGCACTAGCGGTGCTTTCACAGCTGGCCGGCATCCCTGTTGCGAACTTGAGATCCACTGCCATCCTCCGGCGGGAGGACGGGGTCTGGATCGGAGCCCAGAAGCTGAGCCTGCGCAACGTCGCCCAAAACAGACCGCGCGTCTGCCCTGTCTGCCTTCAGGAGGACCTCGAGGGCGGCATGGAGCCAAAGCTCGAGGCGCGACCACGGTACCGGGTGACCTGGACTGTACCGTTCGTGCTCACTTGTCCGGTCCACCGTTGCCTACTGATCTCGCCTAGAGAGCTTACCATGGGCTCGTCATCCAGCATCCCGGATTCGATGCGCCGACATCCTAGCTGGATCCATCGAGCAGCCAGATCCACGACCGGCGCACCTGCCTCACCACTTGAGAACTGGCTGGCAGAACGGCTGGCTGGGAGTGAAACGGCAGCGGGGTTTCTCGAACAGCTTCCGCTATACGTCGGAGCGAGACTTGCGAATGTCACAGGCTGGTCTATGGCGCTCGGCGAGCACGTCCCGTGGGAAAGCCTCACCGATATCGAAAAGGTTGAAGCGGGAGCTGCAGGCTTCGCTCTGGCGCAATCCTCGCTGGAGGAATTCCTTGGCGAGATTGGCGAGAGACGAAACAGCACGACGCCAGTCACAGCAAGACCCAAGAGCCGCGGATTCATGGCCTGGCTGGGAGGCAACATCCAGAACCCAGACTACGCGCCATTGCTGGATTGGGTCCGTGAGCATGCGATCGATCATCAGCCTCTCGGTCCGGGAGACACGTTTCTCGGCCCCATCACTCGCCGAAGCCTGCATTCCATCTACTCAGCGTCGAAGGAACACGGGGTGCATCCGAAACGCTTGAGGAAGCTTCTGGTGCAAGCGGGCATCGTCCATCCGGATACGACCGGCCTGTCAGATTCCCAGGTCGTGTTTCGGGTTGAAGCTGCACACCATCTAATCTCGGCCGCGGCCGAGGAGATCATCGGCGAAGACGCTCGGGTATATTTGGGCATGACCCGCGTGCAGTGGGGCCAGATCCGTAAGGCAAAACTCATCGACACCCTCTTCCCGGAAAGCGACGAGACAAGGCGGGCGTATTCCAGAGCCGAGTTGGACCGGTTTCTTGGGAGCGTCCGATACGAGAAGGGTGAAGGCGCTGACCTCGTTTCGATCGCCAAGGCAGTTAAAATTGCCGTTACCGGCTACGTCGACGTGGTGCGGCTTCTTCGCGACCACCGCCTCGACCGGGTCAGCATCGATACTTCACGCAAGGGCTTTGCTGGAATCTTGGTCGATGCGCATGAGGTGAAACGAGAAGTTCCCAAGCCTGCCATGGCTGGGCTGACTTCAAGACAGGCCGCGCAACGGATCGGCGTAGCCATCGAGACCGTGCATGCCCTGACGGAGCTCGGCGTCCTGCCGTCCGCTATACACCAGACATATGGCGGGGGACGGAAGGCTCGCCTCGTCCGTCCTGCGGACCTTGCCGCCTTCCTTGTTGAATACATTCCGCTATCGGAATTGGCAGACCGGCTCAACGTCAGTTTCTGGCCAAGACATGCCTGCCGGATCATGGAAGCGGAAGGTGTACTTCCGGTTTTCGACCGTGGGATGATCCGCACGATAATTTATCGACGTACTGACGTCCTTCCAATCCTGGCGGCTTCGACATGACGGTCAGATAGGTCATCGCCAGCACGCATGCTCGCTATTTCCAACCCCGCCTTGAGCGGGGTTTTTTTGTGCCCGAAGGAACCCTGCGAAGACAAACCTTAAGTCACACTGGAGACAGCTTGGTTCGTATGTGGCGGAAAAATCCCAGTAACATCAGCGTCGCCATCGTTTCCAGAGACAAACCTTAGGTGCATCCACAGAGACGCTAGTCCAAAACGCAACGTTATCGGCCCGGTCGTAAGATCGGGCCGAAATGTCTTAAGGGTAGCGATCAGGTGCGTCTTCCTTCTCCCCTTGTGGGAGAAGGTGGCCGAGCGAAGCTCGGTCGGATGAGGGGTGCTGGAAGGGTCACCGCCCAAGCCGTAAAGATTTAAAATCATTCGATATTTTATAACGCCCAGTTTCTTCCAGCACCCCTCATCCGTCTCGACGCTGCGCGCCGATCCACCTTCTCCCACAAGGGGAGAAGGGGAGAGTCGCCCGCCCAATCCGGATCACACTCCCTACCCCGACGGCAACACCTGCAGTGTCTGCTCGTCAAACAACGGCTCGTCCTGACCTATGCGGACGAACAGCAGCTTGCGCGCTGCCCCAGCTGGTACCTCGAAATACTGGATGCCGTCGGGCATTTCACCCCAGTCGCCGCAGGGCGGATCGGGTATTTCGTTGGGATCGGCCTTCGCTTCCAGCTCTTTCGCATAAGCAGCGTCGGGGCTGAATGTGTAGCGTTTGACGCCGGCGGGCACGGTGCCCTCCGTGTAAGGTGCCAGAACGCAGCGGGCGCTGACGGCCTTGTCGGTCTTTTCGCGGAACAGGCGCTGCAATGAGGCCTCTGCGGTTTCGCCGGACTTGATGTCATACAACTCGACAAGAGGATCGGCCGCGCCGCCATCGCTGTATTTGATGGCGAGAGCGTTGCCGGTGAATTCGAAGTGGATCTGGCGGAAGCCGAAATCGCAGCGCTGCACCCAGGCGGCAAGCCCGAGAGTTTTGTCCGTAAACTTCTCCCAGACGCATTTGTCGATGGGCGGGCGCGACGGAGCCGGCTCGTCCGCACGTGCCACGGCCGATACCGCCACGCATCCAAACAGGGCACAGGCCCAAGTGATCGATCTCATGGCGCTATTCATCGCTGCATCCTGTCAAAGTAAAGGCGTCCCATGCCGAGCCATTGGGATTGGCGTTGGCGAAATCGGCCCATTCGGTGAAAGCGGCGCCAAAATCGGGCAGCAACAGCCCCGTCGGCGCTGGTGTCGCTTCGCTCGAATTCAACTGCTCGGCGCCGCCGCCGGTCAAGGCATAGACCTGTCCATCCCATATCCTGCACAGGCCGCTGCCATCCTGCAGGCCGGCTTCGCGGTCGTCGTCGGTGCAGGTGTGGCGGATGGTGCCGAGCGGAAACGAATTCTTGCCATTCGTCCAGGTGATGTCGGCTGGCAGGCGGGTGTCGGTATGGGGAACGGTCAGCGAAAACACCTCGGCCGTCAGCGCGGCCGGTTCGTTGGCGAGCGGCCGAAATTGCATGACCGCGCCCGAGCGCGGTTCCCGATAGGTGGCATGGCTCAGCAGGCATTCCCCGGCACTCGCCGTCTGCAGCGGGACGAGCAGGCCCAGGAACACGAAGGCCAGTTTGCGAATGATCACCAGATGTCTCCGGGAGAGCGTTGTGAAAGCCAAAAGCCTGTCCTCACACCAGCCCGACCAGAAAGGCAGCGCCGCCGAGAAATCCTGCCGAACAGACCCACAGCAGCCAGAGCCCGCGCACCCGGCATTCGAGCACGGCCGAGCCGGGGTTGGCGGGATCATAGTGCACGTCGACCTTGCTGCCCTCGACATAACGACGCACCTGGCCGCCGACGAGGCCGGGCAGCGAAGCCGTGACCGTGGCGCCGAAGGTGACGCGGTCGGCGCTGTAGCGTTGGCCGGCGACGCCATAGCTGTAGACGATGCGAGATTTGAAGACGGTGCGCCAGCGTTGATAGCTTGAATGGCTTCGCAGCGCCTGCAGACCTGATGCATCGATGCGGCCGGCGGCGACCGGCCATTTTGCCGCCTGCTCGGCAAGCGACTTCTGGGCAAAGCCCATGCGCAGGGCGAACAGGCCCATGAACAGCAGCAATGCCGCGGCACCGAGGTTTTGCGGTTTGGGCAGATGCGGCCGGATCGCCTCGAGCAGGCCGCCGACGGAAAACACCAGAACCGCCGTGCCGATCACCAAACCGGCCGAGAGCTGGACCATGAACTTGAAGGCACCATCCGGCATGGTGCGTTCGATTACGGCTTTGCTCGGGTCGGCCGGATTGTAGAAGACGGTCACCTCCGCGCCGCGGGGAAACTGCGCAAGGGTTTCGGGGACTTCAAAGTTCCCCAAATTCTCCTTGACGCTGTAGCGCGAGCTTTGAAATTTCTTGCCGCCGACTTTGTATTCGAAGGTGATGGCCGGGAAATTGCGCATCTCCGTGGTATCGGTGCTGTCCGAGCTAGCGCCCGAGCTTCTGACCTCACGCGCCTCGACGCGTGACGAGATGATCTTTCCCGGCGTCGGCAACCAGCGGCTGAGGGTCTGCACCTCACGCCATTTCACGAAGGTGATGAGCGACAGCATGCCGGAGACCGCGCAGGCAAAGCCGACAAGCAGAAATTTGAGTTCCAGCTCCACCCTGATCCCCCCGGAGTGCAGGAACAGGCACTAGACAGCACTGCGGCGGCAATGTCTCGCTTATTCGCAAAGGCGAGAGATGAGCGATGGGGCGTAACGCTCGCCCCTCTCCTTCTCCCCTTTGTGGGAGAAGGGAAAAGGTCCCTTCACGACGGTCTCACGGCCAGGAACGTGTTCCACTCTTCGTTGTTGCGGCCGATGTTGAAATCGTCCCTGATAAGGACCAGCCCGGCGCTTTCGATGCGGGCCGCAAAGTCGTCCCTGCGCCAGTAGACGGTATGATATTCGCCGCTCGTCTCGCCATCGCCATTGCGCATCGATACGAGGAACGCGCCGCCTGGCCGCAGCGATCCGGCTATCTTGGCAAGGACCTGGTCGGTCTGGTCGCGAGGCATATGGATCAGGACGCACAAGGCCAAGACTGCGTCGTAGGGGCCGCCGAAATCATCGGTGATGAGATCGAGCATTTCACCGTGCTTGCCGCGCGCGGCCTGCAGCTCAAGAAACCGCCTTGTCGCGTCGGTGCGCCGAACCCTAGCGCCCAAGGTCTCCAGAAAGTCGGCGTCGTATCCCGCTCCCGACCCGACTTCCAGAATCTGGCCGCCTGTGCCGGCGATCGCCACGAGGCGCCTTAGCGCTGCCTGCTCTCTCGGGTTGGGAACATGCCGCACGATTGCATCATACTGTTCCGCATAATCCTCATAGGAGGAGATCGTTTGACGGCTCTTCGCCAGGGCCTCCGCAGATACGCTCGTCTTTTCCTCCCGTTGCACCGGTCAATGCACGCAAGTCAGCGGGTGCTGCCGGCAGAGGCGTGTCCGTCGAGCACGCCGATATCGCGCAGGAAATGATCCGACAGCGCACGCTGGTCGAGCACGCCGCGCGTGCGGGGTCTGAACGGAGCGGTGAAGAGGTCGAGCACCGGACGACGAAGTGTGTTGTAGAGGGTCATTGCCGTGTCCTTTCGGGTTCGAGTTGATGACCAGAGTATGCCTGTTCGCGGCCTTGGCTTCCAATCGAACGTCGCGTAGCCTGCATCAGGAGGATTGATGCGTCATGAGTTGGGAGCTACCACCACTGGGTGCCATTCGCGTCTTTGAAGCCGCGGCGCGGCTGGGCAGTTTCACCAAGGCTGCCGAGGAACTCGGCATGACCCAGTCTGCGGCCAGCTATCAGATCAAGGTGCTGGAAGAACGCGCTGGAACGCCGCTTTTCATAAGAAAAACAAGGCAAATCGCTTTGACCGAAGCTGGCCAGCAGTTGGCGCCGCACGCAACGGGCGCATTCTCGGCCCTGGCCGACGCGTGGGTCGCCACAAAGGGTGGAGCGACTGGCGTGCTGTCCGTCACAACCTCGGAAACATTCGCATCGAACTGGCTGGCCGTGTGGCTTGGAACATTCCAGCTGATGCATCCTGATCTCGCCGTGAAGGTGAATACATCGTCCCGGCTGGTCGATTTCACACGCGAGGACATGGATATCGGGATCAGAACCGGCACCGGAAAATGGCCCGGCCTGACGGCTCATTACCTGTTCAAAGCAGACTATACGCCAATGCTCAGCCCGAAACTGGCCGAGAGCGTAGGCGGCATTCGCCACCCCGAGGACCTCTACAAGGTGGCGCTGTGCTGTGCCGACGATCCCTGGTGGAAAATCTGGTTCGAAACAGCCGGCGTACCCTTCGAGCCCGATCGTGTCATGGCCGGACCGAACCTGGGTTCGCAGGCCTACGATGCAATGGCGGCGCTGACCGACCAGGGCGCCGCGATCCTCACCCGCAACATCTACAGCGCCCTGCTGGCAAAGGGCCAGTTGATACAGCCATTTGAAGTGCTGGGATCAGATGGCGACGGCTATTGGCTGGTGCATCTGGAAAGCCGCCGCAACACGCCGAAGATCAAGGTGTTCCGGGACTGGGTGCTGGCCCAGACGGCCGACATACGCGAGCGCGAGGTACGCCGGGCCTGATGGATGATCAGTCAGCGTCGGCGACGGAAATCCGTCCGCCGGCCCAGGCGCGCCATTGCCGTTCGTCGCCGTGGAACACGTTGAGGTCGATGCGACCGGTGACACCATGCGACAGGCCGGAACCGGAATACTGCCAGAACAGCCATTTGCGGTCGGGGTAGACCTTCGACGGGTGGCGCGCCACCGCGCGCACCCAGAACGGATAATCGAGAAATTCGCCCCGGAGATTGTCGCGGTAGAAATCAGGCGCGGTGTAGATGATGGGCCGCTGGCCGTAATGGCGCTCCAGCTTGTCCATGAACACCTGCATCTTTTCCAGCACCTTTTCGCGCGACGGCCGCCGCTTGCAGCTGGATTCGCCGTTCCATTCGACGTCGATCACCGGCGGCAGTGCACCATCCATCTTAGGCACGTTGCGGATGAACCAGTCGGCCTGTTCGCCCGCCGTGCGGCACCAGTAGAAGAAGTGATAGGCGCCGCGCTTCAGGCCGGCGGCGTCGGCATTGCGCCAGTTCTTCATGAACATCGGATCGAGATGGTCGCCGCCATCGGTCGCCTTGATGTAGGCGAAGTTGGCGCCCTGCGCGCGCAGCTTTTCCCAATTGACGTTGCCTTGCCAGCGAGAGACGTCGACGCCATGCACGGCAAGGTGCCGGGGCGAGGACCGACCAAAATTGATCGGCTTGGCATCGCGAAAGCCGTAACGGGTGACCGGCCCGGCGAGCATGGGCGGCGCCGCGCGGCTCAGCAGCCTGGGCGGCGACACGAGCGCAGCCGGCTCGACCGGCGGTTCCGCGCTGTCGGGCAGCGCCGGAAATGACACTGTCTCTTCTTCCGCCAGGCCGAAAGGCCGAGCATTTTCGGCGGCGGCATTGTCGTCTTCCAGACCATTTTCAGGCAGACCATTTTCAGGCTCGGGCGCCCTTTCGGCCCTCGGCGCGCTCCTGGCCATCGCCTTCGGAGCCGCGGCGATCGGCGCGGGCGGCCGTATCACGGAACTGGTGGTTTCGTTCGACGGTTTCTGCAAATCCAGCGCGTCGACGCCGGCCGTCGAGGTACAGCCGGCAAGGCATAGCGATGCGATCAAAAAACTGATGGCGCCCGGAATCCGCATCTGGACCTGTACTCAAAACACAACAGACCGAGGGCAAAACGACAGCCGACGGACAAACCAGATCGAGTTATGAACGAGAAATTACCAATAAAGTTTGAATCAAGTTTTTTTCGAGCGCGCCAGGTCGCAAAATCTGGCTCCCGGTGCGAGCGATCGGCAGGGCAAGCGGGTTGGCAAAGCCGCTAGGATTTCCTGAGGACGCCGATCATCGGCCCGAGATTCCAGTAGTCGTCGTTGCGGCCGATGGCCGGCGCGAACAGGCTCGATATCGTGCCGTCGAGGAAAAGCGCGTTGTCGCAGCCGAGCGCATCGCGGAAAAGACGGGCGAAGGCATGGAAGGTCACCGTGCCGTTCGAAATGGCAAAGACGGCGACGCCGTCCTTCCGCACGCCGACGCCGTCGCGCGTCTTGCGCGAGGTGCTGTCGGCCTGGAATTTCGGATGCAGCTTGCCGTCGATCACCAGCATCGGCCCGGATTGCGTCGCATAGTCGAGCGGCGGTCGCTTTTTCAGGAAGTCCCTTGTGGCGCGGACCGTGGCCTTGCCGTTGCTCATGTAGAAAATGCCGTTCGGCTGCAGGGAAAAATTGCCGCTTCCCGATCCCGTCTTCACCGATGCCATTTCGTTGCCGCGCTCGACATACAGACCGACCGGATCGAGGTCCGGGTGATACATGCCGGCATTGATGGCAAACAGCATGGTGCGCCCGGCCGCCTGCTCCGAGGCATTGAGATTGTGCAGCGATTGAAACGGCTTGCCCGCCGGATCTTTCCAGAACAATTCGATCGAATACCGTTTCGGGTCGACCTCGCAGACGAGGTAGCTGGTCGCCTCAAAGGCAAAGTCGCGGCATGGCGGCAACGAGGCGACCCATTGGCCAAACCCCATGCCGAACGCCGCCACCGACGGCAGCGCACCCTTGGCCAGCATCAGCAGCAGCGGCAGCGATTGCAGGAGGGTCAAAAAATCCATGCGTGTACCGGAATCGAAGTTCAGGAAGATCCGGTAGGGATATAGCCCGTTTCAAGCGATACTGTGAAAGAGCCCTAGGCAAGCCATCCCATCGCCACGCATAGCAGCAGGACGACGCCCAGCACACCGCGATAGATGACGAACGGCCAGGCCGAAAAACGCTCCAGAACGCGCATCAGGCCCCATATGGCGAAGAAGGCGGAAACCGAGGCGACGACCAGTCCGACGATCAGAACCGACCAGCCATGCGCGTCGAGATGGACCTTGTGCAGTTCCCAAAGCTCCTTGAGGCCGGCCAGTGCAATCGCGGGCAGCCCAAGCAGGAACGAGAACCGCGCCGCCTCGGCCCGCTTGAAGCCGAGCCCGAGTGCGGCCGTCAGGGTCGAGCCGGAACGAGAGACGCCTGGAATCAGCGCGCCGACCTGGGCGACGCCGACGAGCAGCGCGTCAGTCAGCGATGCCTCGCCGACGGTGCGCCGGTGACTGGCAAAAATCTCGGCCAGCGCCAGAAGGATCGCCATCACGATACAGGCCCAGCCGATCACCGTCAGGCTGCGCAGCGGCGAGTTGCAGGCGTTGAGCACGCCCGACAGCGCCACGCCGGCGATGACGATCGGGATGGTCGCCAGCACGATCCACAGCGCCAGCCGGAAATGCCGGTCGCCGAAATCACGTCGCGTCAGGGCGTCGAGCGAACCAAACAAGATATCCCTGACATCGCTCCAGAAATAGCTGACCACCGCGGCCAAGGCCGCAAGCTGCATGGCGGCGGAGAAGGCGGAGCCCGGATCCTGCCAGCCGAGTACGGCCGGTACGATGCGCATATGGGCGGTCGAAGAGATCGGCAGCAATTCGGTGATGCCTTGCACCAGGCCGAGGAACGCCACCTTGGCGAATCCCAGCCCGACAAAGCCGGTGTCGACGCCTTGGGTGCAGATGTCTGCCATATCGAGCCTTTCTGTCGAACAATCGTGAGGGGCGATCCCCGCCGAGCCATAGTCTGGCGATCCCCGGAATCCAATTTACGGATTTGTAAGGCGCCGCTTGACAAGCCATGCGGTTATATTAAAATCCGCTAATCTTACACTGTAAGGCATATGACGGAGGAGAGCCATGCAGACCGCCCTGTCAGAATTGCAGCCCCCGCCCGAACCATGCCCGCCTGTCATCGCGATCGAGGATGTCTCGCGCGACCTCAGCCGTATTATCGAGCACGCCGAGGTGAATGCCTGGCTCGACCTCTACGCCGCCGTGCCTGCCGATTTCGCCGCAAGCCAAGGCCTTTCTATAACGGAAGAAGGCGGCCTCGCCTGGACCACCTGCACGACAATCCCGTTCATTCATTTCAACTGCGTGAAGAACTTCGGCGTCGACAGCGCGGCCACCGAAAGCCAGCTCGACGCGCTTCTGGCGCACTACCGCGCCGCCGGCATTTCGCGGCCCTGGTTCTATGTCAATCCGCACACTGAACCATCGCGCCTCAGATGCTGGCTCGAAGCGCGCGGCCTGCAGCGCCAGGGCGGCTGGGAGCGGATTTATCGCGGGGCAGAACCGCTGTCATCCGAGCCGCTCTTCACGGCTGAAGGGGTTTCAGTAGAACGTGTGACGAAAGCATCGGCAAGCGAATGGGCCGGCTTCATCGACAGCCGCTACCGGCTGCCCACCTCACCATGGCTGATGGCGTTGGTCGGCCGGAAGGGCTGGCATCACTACATGGCCAAGCGGGACGGCGCGGTGGTGGCGGTGCGCTCGCTGTTCATCGGGCCCGACGGCGCGGCCTGGAGCGGCATCGACGCGCCGGTGCCCGGCATCATGGCGCCGAGCTTCGATCTCGACGCGGTGCTTGGGGAAGCGCTGGTACGCGACGGGACTGCGGCCGGCGCGAAACTGTTCGTCGCCGACATCGAGGCGCCGCACGAGGAGCGCGACGGCCCTGCCTATCGCAACTATGCACGCATGGGCTTCAAAATCGCCTATTTCCGCAGCCATTACAGCTATTTGCAGGCCAGCTCCAACTGAGCGTACCTAAGTAAGCAGCCATTGCTGGAAACAGCTTTTGGCCACCATATGGGCCGGCGGCACCATGGGCTCGTCGACGGAAGTCCGGCGAACCCGTTCGAGCAGCATGCGCACCTGTTCGGGGCGCACACGATCGCGCTCCATCACAAGCAGGACCATCGGATCGCTCAAAAGCTCGTCCAGGGTGCTGATGCTGTCGTTCATCCGTCGTCTCCTCGAATGCCGTACCCGCGCCCCATAAATAGGGAGACGATGATGGCCCGCCAATGACGCTTTGCCGGCTATCTCGTGTCTCTTTCGATTAAATTTTGTTCATGCTTGCGCTCCCCCTTCGCCCCCCTGGGGGAACGGACAACCTAGCCTGGAGGCGGTGCGCCTTCATACTGCGGCAGGCCATCATCGAGCATCACCCAGGGCTGCTTCGAAGCCGTGAAAATATGCATTTGCGGCTTGAAGGCCGTGGGATCGTCGAGCGAACCGGTGGTGATGCCGATGATGCCGGCGGAATCGCGCCGGGAAAACATCGTCGTGCCACAGCTTGGGCAAAAGCCGCGCTTGAGATCCGGCGAGGTGTTCACCGTCGCCAGCGGCCCCTCGATCGCCACTTCATCGATGCGAAACAGCACGCGTGCGTTGAAGGCGGCGCCAATCACCTTCTGGCACAGCCGGCAGTGGCAGACGCGTTCGTTGATGGGGGCTGCGTCGACGCGATAGCGCACCGCCTTGCACAGGCATCCGCCCTGATATTTGCCCATCGTCCTTGATCCATAGGTGGAGAGAATAGGCGGCAAGGTAATGGCCGGCCCGATTGGGTCAATTGAAAAGCTTTGATACAACGCCATCGCTTATCGTGATGCAGGGACCTGAAGCCATGACACCGGACATCGAAACCATCGGCATTGCGGATCTGTTCGGGCCGCCCTCGCCCGCGCGTGACCGCACCGACGCCAGGATCATGGCCGCAGCTTCGGGGATCGGCTTCATGGCCGTCCGGGACTTTCCCGGCGATGACTGGCTGACGCCGGAAGGAAGGGCACAATTGCTGCGCATCTTCGCGCTCCCCGATACGGAGAAGCAGAAATTGCTGCGCTGGAATTTCGACCGCAGCAAAAGGAACGTCTATCGCGGCTGGTTCCCGCTGCAGCCGGCAGCCGTTTCCTACAAGGAAGGCATCGACATGGGTCCGGACCTTGCCGATCCGGCCGATTCCTCGGTTTTCGACGATCCGTTGTGCGAGCCGACACCCTTGCCGGCCGAAGAGGCCCTGCCCGGCTGGCGCGCGGCGGCAGCGGACTACTACCGCGCCATGGAGACGGTGGGCAACGCGCTGATGCGGTCGATCGCCCGCGGACTTGGCCTGCCGGAAACGACCTTCGACGCCTATTTCGATCATGGCATCTCGACGCTGCGGCTGATCCGTTACCCCTTGCGTGACGCCAATGCCAGCGTCGACACCAGCGGACCGGAGTTTTCGGTGGTGCACAAAGGCGAGACGCGCACAATCATCGGGCGCGAGCATGCCGATTCAGGCTTCGTCACTTTGCTGGCGCAGGACGGCGTGGAAGGTCTGCAAGCAAAGAACCTCACTGGCGAATGGATCGACGTGCCGCCGGCCAACGGCACGCTGGCTGTCAATTTTGGCCAGTTGCTGGAGCGCTGGACCGGCGAGCGTGTCCGTGCGACGCGACACCGGGTGATCGCGCCGAAGACGGCGCGCTTCTCGATCCCGTTCTTCTACGAGCCACGCGTCGACGCGGAGATCGCGCCGCTGCCGCTGGCCGACGCGGAGCCTTTCGAGCCGTTCCTCTACGGCGACCATCTTTGGGAAGCGGCGACGAATTTCGTCGAGATGAGCGGCATCAAGCATCTCAGGCAGCCGCGCCGCGCCAAAGCCTCATAAACAAAACCACCGGCCGCTTCGATCGAGACGGCCGGTGGGAATCGGCAGGCGGTTATTCGGCTTCGCTGACGACCTCGTCCCAGGTCTTCACCTTGGTCTCGCCGTTGAGGAACGGCAATGCGGCAGCGGTCAGTTCGGGGGCGAAGAAGACGTCGTAATGGGTGCGGTTGGGCAGGATCGCCAGGCGGTTCTGCGACAGGTTCTCGCGCATCCAGCCGGCGTCCTTCAGCCCGCCGCCGAGCATCTGGTAGAACTTGATCTCGTGCTCGGGCCTGTACATGTCGCTGTCGCCATAGGCCAGCATGACCGGCATCTTCAGCTTGGCGACGTCGGCGGAGTAATCGTAGTTCTGACGCATGAAGTTGCCGAGCGTGTCGAGGAGCCTCGGGAAATCCTCGGGATGCGGCGCCACCGCGACGTAGGATTTGTACATCGGCGTGTCCTTCATGAAATCGGCCGCCGCCGCGCTGACTTGCGCCTGCTGGCCGCGCATCTCGACGTAGAAACCGTCCGCGGCATAGCCGGTCGAAACCAGCACAAGGCGGCGCACCGTTTCGGGATGCTGGACCGCCATGCGGAAGGCGACGCCTCCGCCCAGCGAATAACCCATGACGTCGACCTTGTCGTAGCCGAGCGCCTTGACGATATCAGCCATGTCGTCACCGATCGCCTCCAGGGCGAATGGCCGGTCGCCGAGTTCCGTGCGGCCATGACCTTGCAGGTCGACGCCGATGACGGTGCGGTTCTCGGCAAGCTTGGGCAGGATCGGGGCGAACATGTCAGTCGTGCCAAGACCGCCATGCAGCAGAAGCAGCGGCTCGCCTTTGCCGTAGACGGCGTAATAGTAGTTCAGGCCGTTGACCGGCAGCAGGCCAGATTTTTCCGGCTTCGGCAGTGGGTTCGTAGCGGTCGTCATGGCGGGTTTTGCCTCCTCTGCATTGGTGGGGCCCGGTGAAGCAAGAAGCGCTGCAGCCGAAGCAAGAATGGCGAAAATCAGGGTTTTGAACATATCGATCTCCTCCTCGTCCCGGCGGTATCAAAGCGTTCTGGCGAGCTCTTCGAGCTGGTCGGTGCACTGGCCCCAGCCCTCGTGAAAGCCCATCTTCTCGTGCTGCTCGCGGTCGGCGACACTCCAGTGCCTGACCCGAGCAATGTAGCGGGTCTTGCCATTGCCCTCGTCCTCGAAGGTCAGCACGCCGGTCATGAACGGCTTCTCCGATGGCTCCCATGCCTTTGTGTAGGCGTCGGTAAAGACGATCTTCCTGCCGGGAACGACTTCGAGGAAAACGCCGGGGTTGGGGAATTCATTGCCGTCGGGGCCTGCCATCACGACAAGGCTCGAGCCGCCGGTGCGCACATCCATTTCGGCGCGCGGCGTCGTCCACGGCTTTGGCGCGAACCACTGCGTCACCAGTTTCGGGTCTGTCCAGCAGCGATAGACGTTCTCGCGCGGCGCATCGATGATGCGGGCCAGAACCAGTTCGCGGTCATTGGCGGGGGCGATGTCGAGCTTGGTGGTCATGATGGGGTCCTTGCATGGTTTGATCTGGCTTCCGTCCCTAGGACGAACGGATGACGCGCAAGTCGACATCGCCAGCGAAAAATTCTGGGCCACCAAAAAATTCTGGGCCAGAGAAAAAATCTGGAGAAATGCGCCTGTTGGATAGAGATCACGAACGAAGGAGCGTCAGTGGCGCTTGGCTTGCACCAGATAGGCGTCGATCTCGGTCTCGCCGAGCCATTTGGCTGCTTCCAGCCGATGCAGGCCTTCGACCAGGATATGGCGCTTGCCGTCATGGCGGACCTGGATCGGCGTTTTCATGCCGTTTTCGAGGATGTCCTCGGCCAGATGCCGGACGGTCTCGGGATGCAGCGTCTTCTTGCGCGCCGCCGGCACGTAGATGTCGTCGACCTTGACCTTCTGGATTCTGAGCATGCCGCCTCCGGTGGCGGAAAACGCCGCCCTTTGTGGAGATAGTCTTTTTGGCCACAGGGGCCAAGGGCGCGGCTAACGAATGCTGGCCCGATGGTTTCCATTTGACGCTTGACCGCCAGATCGCCGAAATGGCGCCTTTGAAACTTCAGGGCTTCATGATCAACCTTCCGACCGAATTCCCCGATTTCGGACTGACGCCGGAGCAGCGCCGCCACGCGGTACGCGGCCATTACTACGAATGGCCTGGGATGGATGGCGAGCGCGGCGAGATCTGGTGCTACAGCGACCGGTTTTCCTATCGCACCGGCGAGACCGTGGCGTTGCATGTCAGTTCGACGGCTCCGGCAGTCAACATGGCGATCGTCCGCGATGGCGGCACCGAGACCAAAGTGTTCGAGAAATCGGGCATCGCGGCGCGCTGGCAGGACAGCCCCGACCAGTGCTCGGCCGAAGGCTGCGGCTGGGAAGCCTCGTTTGAATTCCGCATCGGAGCAGACTGGCCGTCCGGCGCCTATCGCGTGACGCTTGAAGCGGATGGCCGCGACGGCAAGCCGATCCATTGCCATCATCTCTTCATCGTCAGCCCGCAGCCCGGCAAGAAACCCGGCGGCGTGCTGCAGGTGGCGGCGACGGGCACCTGGCTTGCCTACAACACCTGGGGCGGCTCCAACCACTACCAGGGCATCACCGGGCCGGACCGCAATCAGTATTCGCCCATCGTGTCGACACAGCGCCCGTGGTGCCGCGGTTTCGTCGTGCTGCCGAACGATGCGCCGCGTGTGCCGCTGGAAGTCGCCGTACCGCCAAAGACGGTGCCGCGTTATCCACACATGGAATGGGCGCTCGCCACCGGCCATTCGAAGAAGTACGCCTCGTCCGGCTGGGCGAGCTACGACAGCCACTTCTTCCGCTTTGCCGAACGGGCCGGCTATGGCGTCGACCTCGCCAGCCAGCACGATCTGCATTTCTCGCCCGAGATTCTCGACGGCTACGACTGTGCCGTCTTCGTCGGCCATGACGAATACTGGACCTGGGACATGCGCGATGCGGTCGACGCCTATGTCGAGCGCGGCGGCCATGCAGCGCGCTTTGCCGGCAATTTCATGTGGCAGACGCGGCTGGAGGACGAGGGCCGCCGGCAGGTCTGCTACAAATACCGCGCGCGTGCCGAAGACCCCGCCTATCTCCACGGCGGCAACGTCACCCGCGCCACCAATTCCTGGGAAGCGCCGGAAATCGGCCGGCCGGGTTCAGCGACCTTCGGGCTCAACGCGACGCGCGGCGTCTATGCCGGCTGGGGTGGGTGCGCACCAAGGGGCGTGCGTGGTTTTCCGGTCTACCGGCCAGAGCACTGGGCCTTTGCCGGCACCGGCATCTATTATGGCGACCTGCTGGGCGCCGACAGCCATGTCTATGGCTATGAGGTCGATGGGCTCGACTTCGAGATACGCGGCGGCCTGCCCTACCCCACCGCGACCAGCGGTGCTCCCGACGGGTTGCAGGTTCTCGCCGTCGGCATGGCATCCCAGGTCGAGGAAAGTGCCGATATCCCGATAGAGGACCAGTTCCTTAGCGACGAGGATGGCCGCTTCACCGCCGAGACGCTGTTCGGCGAGGCGAGCGACGCCAATCTGGAAAAGGTCAAACGCGGCAACGGCATGATCGTCAATTTCCCGCGCGGCAAGGGTGAGGTGTTCCACGCCGGAAGCTGCGAATGGGTCGCCGGCCTCCTAAGACAAGACCCGATGGTCGAACGCGTCACCAGGAATGTCCTCGATCGCTACCTCAGAAAGTCCTGACATGTCGAAAGTCCAGATCACCGCTCAAGACACCGACGCCCGGCGCCAATCGCATCTGTTTTATCTGTCTAGCCTGCGCCGGCCATTGGTCGACCGCGCCGAGGGCATCTACATCTGGACGCAGGACGGCCGCCGCTTCATCGACGGATCGAGCGGCCCGATGGTTGCCAATATCGGCCATTCCAACCGCAACGTGCTCGACGCCATGAAGCGGCAGATGGACCGCGCCACCTTCGCTTATCGGCTGCATTTCGAAAACGAGCCGGCGGAGGAATTGGCACGGGAACTGGCCGGCAAACTGCCGGAGGGCATGGACCGCATCTTCTTCGTCTCGGGTGGCTCGGAAGCGACGGAGTCCTGCATCAAGCTGGCGCGGCAATGGGCGGTTGCCACCGGCCAGGCCAGCCGCTGGAAGGTGATCACACGCTTCCCTTCCTATCACGGCGGCACGCTGGGTTCGCTCTCGATCACCGGCGACGATGCACTGGCCGAAACATTTGAGCCGATGATGCGGGTCATGCCGACCGTGCCGGCGCCGACGGCGTGGCGCGACCGCGACAACCTTTCGATGGAACAGCGCGGCGTCCGCTATGCCGACATGCTGGAGGAGAAAATCCTGTCCGAAGGCCCTGAGAGCGTGGTCGCCTTCATCATGGAACCGATCGGCGGTGCCGCCACCGCCGCCCTGGTGGCGCCGGACAGCTACTATGCGCGCATTCGCGAGATCTGCGATCGATACGGCATCCTGCTCATCCATGACGAAGTGATGAGCGGCGCCGGCCGCACCGGCAAATTCCTCGGCGGCGACCACTGGAACTGCAAACCCGACCTCATCGCGCTGTCCAAGGGGCTGGGCTCGGGCTACGCGCCGCTCGGCGCGCTGGCCGCACCCATGCGGCTGGTGCAGCCGCTGCTCGCCTCCGGCGGCTTCCAGCACGGCCACACCTACGCCGGCAACCCGCTGGCCTGCGCCGCCGGCCTTGCCGTGCTCGGCGAAATGGACCGGCTCGACCTGATCGCCAATGCCGCTGCCGTGGGCGATGTGCTGATGGACGGGCTGAAGGGGCTGGCCAAGCGATTTCCGTTCATCGCCGACGTGCGCGGTAAGGGCCTGCTCACCGGCGCGGAGATGGTTGCCGATCCCGAGACGCTACGGCCGATCGACCAGAACAAGAAGGCGACGCAACGGCTGCTCGACCTCACCTATGAGCGTGGGCTGATCATCTATGGCCGCAGGGTCAAGGGCGGCGTCGACGGTGACAATTTCATGGTCGCGCCGCCGATGATCGTCACCAGGGAACAGGTCGGCGAGATCGTCGCCATCATCGGCGACTCGCTGGACGTTCTGGCCGCCGAGCTCGACCTGCCGCTCGAAGGCTGAGGGGCAAAGATGGCGCCGCGAAAAGTCATCATCACCTGCGCCATAACAGGCTCGGTGCACACGCCGTCGATGTCGCCCTATCTGCCGGTGACGCCGGACCAGATCGCCACCGAGGCGATCGCGGCCGCCGAAGCCGGGGCCTCGATCCTGCACCTGCACGCCCGCGATCCCGGGGATGGGCGGCCGACCGCCGATCCGGACGTGTTCATGCAGTTCCTCCCGCGCATCAAGCAGGCGACCGACGCGGTGATCAACATCACCACCGGCGGCTCGTCGCTGATGACGCTGGACCAGCGGCTGGCGGCGCCGCTTCGGGCCGAACCCGAAATGTGCTCGCTCAACATGGGCTCGATGAACTTCGCGCTGTTCCCGATGCTCGACAAGCCGAGGGAATGGCAACACGAGTGGGAGCCGAAGCTGCTCGAAGCCACGCGCGACACCATCTTCAAGAACACCTTCGCCGATATGGAGGGCGTGCTTGAGAGGCTGGGCAAGGGCTGCGGTACGCGCTTCGAATTCGAATGCTACGATGTCGGCCACCTCTATTCGCTGGCACATTTCCGCGACCGCGGGCTGGTGTCGGGACCGCTGTTCATCCAGTTCGTGCTGGGCATACTGGGCGGCATCGGTGCTGACCCGGACAACCTCGTCCACATGAAACGGATCGCCGACAAGCTGTTCGGCGACAGCTATCAGTTCTCGGTGCTGGCCGCCGGCCGCAATCAGATGCCACTGATCTCGATTGCCGCGGCGATGGGCGGCAATGTCCGCGTCGGGCTGGAAGACAGCCTCTATGACGGCCGCCAACTGGCGAAGTCCAATGCCGATCAGGTGCGCCGCATCCGTGGCATTCTCGAGGGGCTGTCGCTGGACGTTGCCTCACCCACCGAAGCGCGCGACATGCTGGCGCTCAAGGGCGGCGACCGGGTGGCGTTCTAGGGGTACTGGAGGTCTAGTGGCAAAGGGAGGGCGCTGATATGGAAAGGGTTCTCGTTTCAGCCTGTCTGCTCGGCAGCAAGGTTCGCTACAACGGCTCCTACCGGCTTAACGACCATCCCATTCTTGCGCGATGGCAGGCAGAGGGGCGGATCGTGCAGATCTGCCCGGAGGTTGCCGCAGGCTTCTCCACGCCACGTCCTCCGGCGGAAGTTCGAGGCACAGGCGACGGCCGCGCAGTGCTGCACGGTCAAGGCCGAGTGGTCGAGCAAACAGGAAACGATGTGACCGCACTTTATCTCGAAGCCGGGCAGCTCGCACTCGATCTCGCCCGACAAACAGGGTGTCGGTATGCGGTTCTTACCGACGGCAGCCCGTCCTGCGGCAGCAGTTTCATCTATGACGGGCGTTTTTCGGGAAACCGGGTGGCTGGCCAGGGCACGACCACCGCGCTGCTGGAAGCGAACGGCATTCGCGTCTTTTCGGAAGACGGCATCGACGAGCTCGATGGCCTTCTGACCAGGCCGGGCTCGGCCGGCGCCGCGGCCTGACCCATGCCAGAGAAGACCCAAGCCAGGACCACCGACACCGTTATCCGGCCCGGCCGCATCGACGATGTCGACACCATCCATTCGGCGATCCTGAAACTCGGCACGCACATCGGCGCGCCGGAGGAGATCATCTCGACAGCAGACGATCTCAGAACCTACGGCTTTGGCGAAAAGCCTGCCTTTTCCACCTTGATTGCCGAAGTGGGTGGCGAATTCGCCGGCCTGTGCCTGCATTTCCCGATCTTCTCGACCTGGATGGGGCGGCCTGGCGTCTATGTGCAGGATCTCTATGTCGAGGACCGGTTCCGTGGTCGCAAGATCGGCGAGTTGCTGCTGCGGCATGTCGCGGCGCAGTGCCGGAAGGAAGGCGGCGTTTATCTGAGGCTGTCCGTCGACACCGACAATGAGGTCGCCAAGACATTTTATGAAAGGCTGGGCATCGCCTGGTCGAGCTACGAGCAGACGCAGAAGATCATCGGTGATGCCTTTTTTGCCTTTGCCGACGCGCCGCAGAATGGGGAACAGGAATGAAAGCCTTCTTTGCCGAGGAACAGAAACGCCACGACCCCAAGGCCTTTCTTTCGAGCGGTGCCGCGAAGCCCAATCCGGAACAGCCCGAACGGGTCGAACGACTGTTGGCCGGCGCATTATCTGCCGGCTGCACGATCGAGCGACCGCGCAATCACGGGCTTGGCCCGGTCTCGGCGGTGCACACGCCGGAATATCTCGACTTCCTCGAGCACATTTTCGAGCGCTGGCAGCGCATCGAGGGCGCTTCTGCCGAAGTGATCCCCAACATCCACCCGATCGCACGGTCAGGCAGCTATCCGGCCTCGGCGGTCGGCCAGGCCGGCTATCATATGGCCGACACCGCTTGCCCGATCTCGGGCGAGACATGGCAGAGCGCGCTGTGGAGTGCATGGAGCGCCGTCGAAGCCGCTGAAGGCGTGACATCAGGCGCGCCGGCCGCCTATGCGCTGTGCCGCCCGCCCGGCCACCATGCCTTTGCCGATGTCGCCGGCGGCTTCTGCTTCGTCAACAATTCGGCCGTTGCAGCTCAGGTTCTGCGCAAACAGGCTGCGCGGGTGGCGATCCTCGATGTCGACCTGCACCACGGCAATGGCACGCAAGGCATCTTCTATGCGCGTTCGGATGTGCTCACCGTCTCGCTGCATGCCGATCCGGTACGCTTCTATCCGTTCTTCTGGGGCCATGCCGATGTGCGCGGCGAAGGCCCGGGCCTTGGCTACAATTTCAACCTGCCGCTGCCGCGCAAATCCGCCGATGCGGCATTTCTCGAAGCGCTAGCGGTGGCGTTCCAGCGCATCCGTGCCTTTTCGCCAGACGCGCTGGTCGTGGCGCTCGGCCTCGACGCGTTCGAGGGCGACCCGTTCGGCGGGCTTTCGGTGACGACACCGGGCTTCTCACGCATTGGCGAGGCCATCGCCAAGCTCGGCCTGCCGACCGTCATCGTCCAGGAAGGCGGCTATCTCTGCGACGAACTCAGCGACAATTTGACGGCCTTCCTCACCGGTTTCGGTGGCAAGACGTCGTGATCGGTCAAGCTGGCGTCAGGAGCGCTGCTGCCTGAGCATGGCGATGACCCGGTGCACGCTCTCCAGCGTCTCGTCTATTTCGGCCGCCGTGTTGTAATGCGCGATGCCGATGCGCACGACCCCATGTTCGGCCGGAATGCCGAGCTGGTGGACGATCTCCCAAGCGTAGTTGTGGCCGGACCACAGGAAGATGTTTTCGGCGTTCATCTGCCGAACGATTGTCTCCGGCACAATGCCGTCGACGGTGAAGGACACTGTCGGCACACGTTCGGCGAGCCGCTTCGGATCAGTGATGCCATGGATGGTCAGGCCCGAAATGTCCGACAGGCCATCGATCAGCCTTTGCGCCAGCGGGTTTTCGTAGGCGATCGACACCTCGAACGCCTTGACGATCTTGCGCCTTCGCGACCCACCCTCGCCCGCTGCCGCACCCAGTCCTGAGAAATAATCGACCGCGGCCGTGAGACCCGCCATCAGCTCGATCTGCGGCGTGCCGAGTTCGAACCGCTCCGGCAGGCCATCCGACGAACAGCGGCATTTGTAGGGTTGCAGGCCATCGATGACATCGCGCCGGCCCCACAATATGCCCATGTGCGGACCGAAGAATTTGTAGGCCGAGCAGATCAGGAAATCGCAACCGAGATCTTTGACGTCGATCAGGCCATGCGGCGCAAACTGCACGGCGTCGACATAGACCAGGGCGCCGGCATTCCTGGCGATGGTGGTCAAAGCCTTCACCCGGTTGATCGAGCCGGTCAGGTTGCTGGCGTAGTTCAGCGCGACCAGCCGGGTCTTCTCCGAAAGCAGACCAGCCAGCGTCGCCTCTTCGACCTGCCAGCTCTTTTCGTCGAACGGCAGCCAGCGCACCACCAGGCCAAGGTCCTCAGCCAGTTGCAGCCAGGGCGAGACATTGCCCTCATGGTCCATGCGGGTGAGGATGATCTCGTCGCCGGGCTTCATCGTGCGGCCGAGCGTGCGCGACATGTGATAGGTCAGCTTCGTCATGTTGGCGCCGATGATGATTTCCTCAGGGCTTTCCGCACCGAGGAAATCGGCCATCGCCTGATGCGCCGCGTCGACGACGGCCTGCGCTGCGACAGTCGTTTCGAAATAGCCGCCAAGGTTGGCGTTGGTGGTCAGAAGGCAGCGCGACACGGCGTCGGCGACTGCCTGTGGCACCTGCGTGCCGGCAGGATTGTCGAGATAGATCCGCCGCCGCCCTTTGTCGGTCAGGGAGAGGGCCGGAAACCTTCCACGCACTGCCTCGATCGGAAAATCCACCATTGTCTCCACCCCTCTGTCATTCCTGGATAATTCTGTCCCCTATCAAGGACAGGGATTGCCGACGCGCTGATGGATCGCGTCCACCGCCTTCTGCATCTCTTCGGTCCAGACGACGTCGACCGAAGACAACGCCATGTCGAGCTGCGCAAGGGTGGTCGCGCCGACGATGTTCGAGGTGACGAAGGGCCGGCTCGAGACATAGGCATTGGCAAACAGCGCCGGTTCGAGGCCAAAGGAGCGCGCCAGCTCATTGTATTCGAGCTGTGCCTCGGCCGCGTTGGGTGTCTCGTAGCGCTGGCCGCGGTTGAAGAGCTGCGTGCGCGACCCCTGAGGGCGGGCGCCATGATCGTATTTGCCCGTCAGATAGCCCTGCGCCAGCGGCGAATAGGGAAGCAGCGACACCTGTTCGCGCTCGCAGACCTCGGCGAGGTTCACTTCGAAGGTGCGGTTGACGAGATTGTAGGCGTTCTGGATCGACGCGACGCGGGGACCGATGCCTTTGTCGGCCTCCGCCAGGAACCGCATCACGCCCCAGGAACTTTCGTTCGACAGGCCGAAATGGCGGATCTTGCCGACCTTCACCAGTTCGTCGAACACGGCAAGCGTCTCGGCGATCGGCGTTTCGTCGGTTGATGCGCCCACAGAATCGGCGCGGCGCGGTACGGCGCCGACGCGCGTCGGGTTGGCGCCCCAGGGGATGTCCCGTTCCGGCCAGTGGATCTGGAAGAGGTCGAGATAGTCGGTGCCGAGCTTGGCCAGCGATTTGTCGATGGCGTCAAATATATCGGCACGCACCAGTTGCGACGGCCTGTCGCCGCGAAACCAGCCGTTGGCGGTGCGGCCTACGACTTTCGAGGCCAGGATCACCTTGTCGCGGTTGCCGTTGGCCTTCATCCAGCTGCCGATGATCTTCTCGGTCCGCCCTTGCGTCTCCGCCTTTGGCGGGATCGGGTAGAGCTCGGCGGTGTCGATGAAATTGACGCCGCGCGAGAAGGCCAGATCCATCTGGGCGTGGCCATCTGCCTCGGTGTTCTGCTGGCCCCAGGTCATGGAGCCCAGGCAGATCTGGCTAACAAGAAGATCGGTCCGACCGAGACGGCGTTTGTGCATGGAATTCTGCTCCGGAGGGAAAGCTTGCGTGGCGGCGTCGGAAGGAAGCCGCATCTATAGGGAAAGCAGAGGCGCTCTCCAAGCCTCGCCAGCCCGACTTTTGGGTGAACCAGTGGCGTTTAGCGGCGAGCGCCGGCCAGCGCGCGGCGCTTTGCCTCGTCGATCAGCATATTGGCCACCTGCATGCGGATCATAGCGCGCTGGCGCAGGTGCGGAGCGACACGGTCCGGATGGTTGGCAAAGGCGAAGCTGCGGCGCATGCGGCCAAAATCGGCGACCTGCTTGGTCTGATTGAGGCCAAGTTCGACGGCAATGGATTCCGGATCGATCGGCGGCAGGCTTTCCTCGGGCTTCAGCTCTTCGCCGGCGAGTGCCAGTCTGGCATGCTCGAGCAAGGCGGCGAATTCGGTGGCCAGATCGGCGCCGGCCTCGCGATATTCAGTGGAAAAGCTGCTGCCCGAAACCTTGATGCGGCCGGAATGGAGTTCATCGGCCACCGAGAGATAGTCGAACGGGATGGATGGACGAGCGCCGGACTCTTCGCCCTCGATCCCGTCGAGCTTGTCCGAAGCGACGAAGAGGTCGTCGAGCAACGAAGCGAAATCCCGCTTGGCGCCAGTAGCGATGTCAGCCTCCCCCTTGCTCGACTATCCAAGCTTCGGACCATAGAACCGGCTCGTTAAAAATGCATGCCACCGATGTTAACGAATTTAGCCGTTGCGGGTACCAAAGCTGTGGTATCTGCCGTCCCAAAACAAAAAGCCGGACTGCACTTTCATGCAGTCCGAAATTCGCCAGGAGTGGCGAGGAAAAGCCGGCCATGTACCGGCGTTCAGCGTACGGTGCGCATCGGGAAAAAGTTTCACCCGCTCGCAAAACACTGCTCGGAAAAATCATCAGGACATGGCAGGCATGCAAATGCTGCACTGCACAATTGTCACGATTCACCTATATTAGCAGCCGTGGAGGAATCAACCAGGAGCCTGAAACATGGGTTTCTTCACTGAAATGTTCGCCCGGCCACGGCCGCAGGAACATCTGAGATACCGCTCGGCACTCGCGCTGCTTCATTCGATGAGCAATGCCGACCGCGCCGACATCGGCATCAAGCCCGCCGACTTTCCGCGCATCGCCCGCGAAATGTCCATTCGCTAAACACATACGCTCGCGAGATGTCCCGGACCCGTCCAGGACATCTCAAAAACCTCAAGTCCTTTAGCGCGCGCCGAGGAACGTCGCCTTGCCCAATGGCACGCCATTGTGGCGGAGGATGTCGTAGGCGGTGGTGAGGTGGAAATAGAAGTTGGGCATGGCCACATGCAGGAGATACTGCAGGCCGGGCATCGAGCGTTCGCGCCCGCCAAGCTTCAACTCGATCACCTTGTCGTCCGACCCGTCGAACTCCGCGGCTGAAAATGTCGCCAGCAGGTCCAGGGTCTTCGTGATGCGCGCCTGGATATCGGCAAAACTCGCCTCGTTGTCCTCGTAACTCGGCACTTCGCGACCGGCGAGCCGCGACGGCGCACCCTTGGCATGGTCGGTGGCGATCTGCACCTGCCTGGTCAGCGCAAACATGTCGGGCGCCAGCCTGGAGGTCAGGAACACCTGCGGGTCGATCTTGCGCTCAAGCGCATTCTGTTCGGCTGCGGCCAGTATGGTGGAAAGGGCTTTCAGCCTCTCCGTAAACACAGGCACGGATACCTCATACATCGATATCGTCACGTCAAATCTCCTTGTCCGGCCGGAACGCCGGCGGATGGACGTAGCGCCTTCAGGCACGATTCTTCAAGCACCACCAGCGGCACGTCACCACGTTGCCGCAATCGCCATAGTAGAATCTCCCCATCGAGCGGAGATTCCCGATGAGACGCGCCCTTTTCGCAGCGACTGCCTTTCTCTCCCTTGCTACAGCAGGCCAAACAGTACTGGCCGCCGACGATACACCCGAAGCG
The DNA here is from genome assembly GCF_056404455.1 of Mesorhizobium sp. P2_D1. Lineage (NCBI taxonomy): Bacteria > Pseudomonadati > Pseudomonadota > Alphaproteobacteria > Hyphomicrobiales > Phyllobacteriaceae > Mesorhizobium > Mesorhizobium sp. P2_D1. The sequence continues at coordinate 75,191 of NZ_JBFUDZ010000010.1, read as the reverse complement.
CCGTATGTCGACGATCGATCAAGCGCCGACGCCGTCGTCCGCTCACTTTACAGCGCGATCAACCGGCATGAATTCGCTCGCGCCTGGGGTTATTTCGGAGATACAAAGCCGGCAAAGGACTTCGACAGTTTCGTCAAGGGCTATGACGGCACCGACAAGGTCGAGGTCGAGACCGGTGCAATTTCAGACGAAGGCGCTGCCGGCAGCATTTTCTACAATGTCCCTGTCGCCATTCGCGCCACCGACAAGACCGGCGGCCAGAAGGTCTTTGCCGGCTGCTATACGCTGCGCCAGGTCAATGCCCAGGTCCAGGCGGCGCCGCCCTTCGATCCCATCCACATCGAAAAAGGTGCGCTGAAACCCTCCACCGCGGATTTCGAAGAGGCGCTGCCGCCAAGTTGCGGCGACGGGCCGCCACCTCCGAAGAAGGACACGGCACTGGAGCAGGCCAAGAAGGCCTTCCTGGCGACTTATGGCGACCAGTGCGACAAGCAGTTCCTGGCCGATGAGCCGACCGTTTTTTCGATCAAATACAAGGACAAGGATGCAGCGCCCGGCGACCCCGACAAGGAAACACGGCTGTTCCATTTTTCCTGCTCAGCCGCTGCCTACAATGAAAGCTCGGTCTACTACATGACCGACGAGCTATCGGCCGTGCAGCAATTGCAGTTCGCCGAACCCAAGATGGATATCCGCTACGAGAACAATAACAGCGACGGCAAATTGCTGGGCATGAGCATCGTCGGCTTCCAGACGACCGGCTGGGCGGTCAATTCCGAYTATGACGAGGAAGCYCACACGATCACCACCTTCAACAAGTGGCGCGGCGTCGGCGATGCATCCGATTCGGGGACGTATCTGTTCCGCAATGGCAATTTCTCGCTGGTCCAGTACGACGTCGACGCATCCTACGACGGCGAAGAGAATCCGCAGACGGTTGTCGACTACAATACCGCGCCCTGAGGGTTAGCCCGGCTTCCCGCACCGTCGATCAAGGTGCTTTCGACAGCATCCAGTTGAGGGTGCCGCGCCAATCGGTCATGCGGATCGGCGTGCCGTGGGTGCCTGTCTCGAAACGGACGAAGCGGGTCGGATAGGGATAGGCTTTCGATTTGGCGATGATGGCACGGAAGAAGGCTTCCTGCTTTTCCACCGGGAAAACCACGTCATGGCTGCCCTGTCCGAAGAAGACCGGGACGTGACGCCTGAAGGCCGGGCTTGAGAAAAAACTCTCGTCCCATAGCGAGCCGAGCAGCAGCAGGCCGTTGATGCGCCGGCCCGTGTCGTTGCGGGCAGCAAGCTTCCAGCACAAGGACCCGCCCATCGAGCCACAGGCGATGAAAATCTTCGCGCTGGGAGATTGTTCGGCATAATGATCGATCAGCGCCGCCACCTGGGCCGCGCCCTTGTCGCCGAAATCGGGAAAGTCGGGGCTGAGATAGAGGCCGCCATTGCCGGCCATCAGGTTCTTGAGCCGGTTGAAATTGCCGCCGAAGGTGAAGTCGTCGACGCCTTGCTTGCGGCTGCCGCCCTGCCCGTGCAGGTAAAGCACGATGATGCCGGCGCCCTCGGTCTTGCCGACGGCAACGTGCCTGACATCGCCTGCATCGGTCTTCAGCAGCAGATCCTGCTGTACCTTGCGCACGCTGGTGTCGGTGTATTGGGCGCGCACCCTGCGCTCCGGCACCTCGTCGCGCTGGTTGATGTCGCGTAGCTCGTGGTAGTCGAGGACGGTGTAGGCGCCGCTGGTGTCGGACGACAGCACGGCCGGATAGGCGAAGAGATCGTCCTTGAAGGGTTTTAGCGACAGCGTTTGACTTTGCGCGGCCGCCGACAACAGGGCCGTCGCAGCTACAAAGACACAGAAAAATCGGAAGCGGAAAGACATGCCAGCAGGCATGCGTTTTTCAGCTTCGGTTTGTCAATCCTGCAGAACGCCGCCGGCGCCTTCCAGCGCTTCGCGGGTGTCGACATCGACGGACGCCCCTGCGCCGATCTCGACATCGATGACATCGAGCCCTTCGGCCTCGACCAGATGGCGCGCACCGGTGTCGCCTTCCAGATGGGCGATCGCCGGAAACAGCGAGCGCGGCAAAAGCACAGGGTTGCCGCGTTTGCCGTCATGCGAGGCGCGCACCACCGAATTGCCGCCGGCCTTGCGGAATGCATCGATCAACCTGTCGAGGTCATCAGACGAGACGCCCGGCATGTCGCCGAGAACGATCATCACGCCGGCCGAGTCTTCGGGCAGATAAGCAATGCCGGCCTTTAGCGAGGTGGACAGTCCGTCGGCGAAATCGGGATTGTCGGCGAAAGCCACATCCAGCCCCGCCAACGCCGCCTGCACCCGCTCGCGCTGGTGGCCGGTGACGACAATCGTGCCCGAAGCCTTCGAGCCGAGCGCGCGTTCGGCGGTGCGGCGCACCAGCGGCTTGCCGTCGAACAGGGCCAAGAGCTTGTTCGGCCCGCCCATGCGGCTCGACCGGCCAGCCGCCAGAAGCACGATGCCAACCTTGAGCTTGTTTTTGGGCGGCAGGGGTTCGCGCGGCTGCGGCCGGGTCGGGATTTCCATCAACAGCCCGCCGACGCCCATGCCGGCGATATCCTTGGCGGTCACATCAAGGCCAGCGATCAACCGGTCCAGCACCCAGTCGAAGCCATTTTCCTTGGGGCTGCGGGCGCAGCCGGGTGCACCGATGACACGCTTGCCGCCGAGCGTGCCGAGCACCAGCAGATTGCCGGGATCGACCGGCATGCCCGCGCGGATAACAGTACCACCCGCCCTCTCGATCGCCGCGGGAATGACATCGGCGAAATCGCTCATCGCCGAGGCGCCGAAGATCACCACCATGTCGTTGTCGCGCGCCATCAAGGCCGCGGCCTCCGCCACTGGAGCGATCTCGTGCGGGGTGCGACGCTCCGCTGTCAGCCTGCCGCCGGTGCGCGCCAGCCGCGCTTCGGTGACGCGCAGCGTCTTGTCGAGCGCGCTCGGCTTGATGCCCGGCAGGACGGTTTGGATGACGCCGACACGCACCGGCTGATAGGCGTTGACGGCAAAGATTTCCTCGCCGGCGCAGATTTTCGTGACCGCATCGACCAGCGCAGAGCTGACCGCGAAGGGAATGATCTTCACCGTCGCGACCATCTGGCCTTTCTCGACCGGCGCATGCTGCGCCAACGTGGCGATGGTGATGGCGGGATCGACGGCGTTGATGGCGTCGATGATAGTGGCGTTGACGGTGAAGATACCGGCTGACCCGGCGTGGAGATTGACCCGCCCGGTCGCGGCCGGCCGGGCGTCGATGCCGCGAAAGGCCATGCTCTCGGCTATTTCCTGCGCGGCGGCGTCCTCACTGAGATCGTCGGCGGCCAGCACGGCCGCAACGACCTGGGAAATGCCGGCGCCGCGCAGCAAGGCCACGTCTTCGGCGTTCAGCCTGTGCGCCTTGCGAAAGCGCCGTTCGCCGGCCGTGGTGGCATGCGCCAGCACAGCACCTTCGGCCGCTTCGATCGGAATCGGGCCGAATTTCACGCTGCCGCGCCTTTCACTTCCAGCCGCGCGAGCGGAAGGCATGGACGACCTGCGCCAGCACCGCGACCGCGATCTCGGCAGGGCTGGCGGCACCGATGTCGAGCCCGATCGGCGCGTGAATGCGGGCGATCTCGTCGGCGCTCGCGCCAAGCGCCAGCAAGCGTTCGACACGCTTGGCGTGGGTTTTGCGGCTGCCAAGCGCGCCGACATAGAAGCAGTTGGCGTCGAGCGCTGCCTTCRGCGCAAAATCGTCGATCTTCGGATCATGGGTGACAGCGGCAAGCGCCGTGTAGCTGTCGAGCGGCTGGCGCTTCAACACGTCCTCCGGCCATTCGGCATGCAGGGTGACGTCGGGAAAGCGGTCTGATGTGGCAAAGGCGGTGCGGGGATCGATGATCTCCAGGGGATAGCCTGCGATCCTGGCCATCGGGGCCAGAGCCTGGCTGATGTGCACAGCGCCGACGACAACCAACCGCGGCTGCGGCAGATGCGCGTTGAGAAAGAAGGTCCGTCCCTCGGCCTCGACCGAACCGGAATTGCCTGATCGAAACGCCCTGGCGACAGCAACGCCGAGATCGCCTGCAACCTGGTCGCCTTCACGCACGATACGGTCGCGGCCGTCACCGAGATCGGTGACGAGGATCGCCGCGCGGCGGGCGCGGCGTTCGGCGTTCAACATCTTGAGCGCATACGGGTCCATAAAGGTCAGCCCAATCTTTCAACATAGACTTTGATGCGGCCGCCGCAGGACAGGCCGACCTGCCAGGCGGTTTCGTCGGCAACACCGAACTCGAGCATCCTGGCCTTGCCTGTGTCGATCACATCGATCGCTTCGGTAACCACCGCGCCTTCGACACAGCCGCCAGAGACGGAGCCGTGGAAATTGCCGTCGGCGTCGATGACCAGATGGCTGCCCACGGGGCGAGGCGCCGATCCCCAGGTCTCGACCACCGTGGCGATGGCGACATCCTTGCCGTCCTTCATCCAGCCTTCCGCGATGATCAGCGGATCGCGGGCCTCGTCGAGATAAATGCTGTTTTCCATGGTCGCTTCTCTTGGAGTCTGTTTATGATCTGGGCACCGCCAGTTCGCGCAAGCGGGTTCGTGGTGATCCACTTGGCGCGCGGCAAACGCATGGTCAATCAATCACTGCGAATGCGTCAACTTCGATGAGGTAGTCGGGGGACAAGCTCGCCACGCCAAGCACCACGTCAGCTGGTTTGTGATCTCCGAACAACCCTATCCGCGCCTTTTCGATGATCGGCAGGCATTCGTCGCGATTGTAGTTGACGACATAGATCGTGATCCTGGTGACCTGCGTAGGCGCCGCACCGGCGGCGGCAAGTGCTCGGCCGAGATTGGCAAACACCTGGCGCGCCTGAGTCGCAAGATCACCACGACCAACAAGCTTGCCATTTAGGTCTTCGGGCTCCTGGCCCGAGACGAACACCAACTTGCTACCCGTCGCAACGACGACCTGGCTGTACGTCTGCGGAACTGGCAGATCCTTGGGATTGATGCTTTGGAGCGTCATTGATCGGGCCTCCTGCGCGGTGATTTCAATTTTTTCTGGGAGTCTGTTTCCCGATGGATAGACATATGGCTATGCGGCACGCCTGACACCAGCCTCAAGCCAGCGGCGCGGATCGACCGAAGCGGCCGATTTCYTGTCCAGCGAGGCGCAGAGGTCGGCGAGCGCATCAAGATTGTGCACCGAGCGGAACTCATCGACATGCGGCAGCATCGCCTTGACGCCGCGGGCGCGCGCCTGGAAACCGTCGAAGCGCAGCAACGGGTTCAGCCAGATCAGCCGCCGGCAGGATTTGTGCAGGCGCTCCATCTCCTCCGACAGGCCGGCGATATCGTCGCGCTCCAGCCCGTCGGTGATCAAAAGCACCACCGCCCCCTGCCCCAGCACGCGGCGCGACCACAGCCGGTTGAACTCGGCCAGCGTATCGCCGATGCGCGTGCCGCCCGACCAGTCCTTGACCGCCGCCGAGCAGTCGGCCAGTGCGGCATCCGGATCGCGGTGGCGCATCTGCCGGGTCAGATTGGTCAGCCGGGTGCCGAAAACGAAAGTGTGGACACGGCGGCGCTTTTCGGTCAGCGCATGCAGGAAGTGCAGGAAGATGCGCGTGTACTGGCTCATCGAGCCGGAAATGTCGGCCAGCACCACCAGCGGCGGGTGAACTTCGCGCCGTGAGCGGAATTTCGGCAGGATCAGTTCGCCGCCGGTGCGGGCGGCCGAACGCATCATGGCGCGCGGATCAATGCGGCGGCCATGCGCATCGGCCTTGAAGCGCCGGGTCCGCACCATGTCGAAAGGCAACCGCAACTGGGCGATAGCCTTCCTGGCATCCGCCATCTCGACTGCGTTCATCTGGGCAAAGTCCTTGCCGCGCAGCACCTCGTTGCCGGAAAAAGTAAAGCGGGCATCGACCTCGATTTCCGGGATTTCCTGCGTCGGCTGGCTCTTCTGGTGGCCCTCGAACATCGCCTGGCTGACGCGGTTTTCGGCGGCGCGCGGCTTCTGTTTTTCCCTGGTGTCGGGTGCCACCGGCGAGAACATCGCCAGCATCTTTTCAATCAGTTCGCGCGACTTCCAGAACAGCCGGAAAGCTTCGTCGAAGATGGCGTGGTCCTCGTGGCGTGACACCAGCACGGCATGCAGCGTCCAGTAGAAATCATCGCGCGAACCGATGCCGGCGACGAGCACTGCCTCGATGGCATCCTTGACCGACGCCGGTCCGACCCGCATGCCGGCCTTGCGCAAAGTGCGGGCGAAATAGACGATATTGTCGGCAATCCGACCGTCCGCTGTCGCCTCTTTCGGCTCGGGGCGCGGCATCGCCTACTCCGCCGCCGAAAGCTCAGCCTTCACCTCGTTGAGGATGCGCCGGCCTTCGCCCTGTTCGATACGGGCAATGTCGTCCTGGTATTTCAACAGCACGCCGATGGTGTCCGATACGGTTTCCGGATCAAGCGCCACCTTGTCGAGCTCCGTCAGCGCGCCGGCCCAGTCGATGGTTTCGGCGACGCCCGGCACCTTGAACAGCTCGATCTGGCGCAGCTTCTGGATGAAGGAGACCACCTCGGCCGAAAGCCGTTGGTTGGCCTGCGGCACCTTTCGGCGCACGATCTCCAGTTCGCGCTCGGCATTGGGATAGTCGACCCAGTGATAGAGACAGCGCCGCTTCAGCGCGTCGTGGATCTCGCGGGTGCGGTTGGTGGTGATGATGACGATCGGCGGTTCTTCCGCCTTGATCGTGCCGAGTTCAGGCACTGTCACCTGGAAATCGGACAGGATTTCGAGCAGGAAAGCCTCGAAGGCCTCGTCGGTGCGATCGAGTTCATCGATCAGGAAGACCGGCGCGGCACCCGTCTTGCCGGTCAGCGCATCGAGCACCGGGCGACGGATCAGGTATTTTTCGGAGAAAACGTTGCGCTCCATGTCGGAGCGGTCGACCTTGCCGGCCGCCTCCTCCATGCGGATCTCGATCATCTGCGCAGCGTAGTTCCACTCGTAGACGGCAGACGAGACGTCAAGGCCTTCATAGCACTGCAAGCGGATCAACCGGCGGCCAAGCGCTTGCGCCAGCACCTTGGCAATCTCGGTCTTGCCGACACCGGCCTCGCCCTCGAGGAACAGCGGCCGTTTCATGCGCAGCGACAGGAACAGCACGGTTGCCAATGACCGGTCCGCCACATAGTCCGCACCGGTCAGGAGATCGAGCGTCTCGTCGATCGTCCGCGGCGCGGCACGCGGTTTCAGCTCGTTCATTCTTTCTCCGTGAACGCCGCCGCCCCGCTGTCCAGGACATGGTAGCCGCGGGCGTGATAGATCAGCGGCCGCAAATTATCGCCCATGCGCAGACCTGTCACCTTGCCAAAAAGCACACGATGCGTGGCCAGATCCTTGCTGTCGATCAGCTCGCAGTCGAACACCGCGAGCGCGCCCTTCAGCGTCGGCGCGCCGGTCGAAATCACGTCCCATTCGCCCAGCGCGAAGCGTTCCTCGACCGGCAGGCCGGTGATGCCGGAAAAGCCGATCGAGAGCGGCTCCTGATGCGAAGCCAGCGTGTTCAGGGCAAATCTGCCGTTTTTCACGAACGGCTCATTCTTGGGGTTTTCACGGTTGAGGCAGACGAGAATCGTCGGCGGCGTGTCCGACACCGAACAGGCCGCTATCACCGTCGCGCCGCGCTTGCCTGCCGGCCCATCGGTGGTGACCACATGGACGTGGCCGGCAAAATGGCTCATCGCGTCGCGATAGGCCTGCGGCCCAATGTCATTCTTCTTCAGCACCGGAAATTGTCCACAGCCAGAAACCTACCGCTATATATGGCGACATACGACATGCCACAAGCGAAGTGCTTGGCCCATATCGTGAAATTCGCGTGTTGCACCAAGGCCGGCCAGCCTTTAGGTCTTGGCGGGAATTGGCGGCTGCGAGATGTCGCCAGTTGGGAGGAATTCATCACCAGAATGCGCCCCGGGGTAACGATATCTGCCGCACTGGCCTGGCTGTTCATGGCCGGCGTCGCCAGCGCCCAGACGCTTCTGGTGGGCGTGGCTGCGCCCTTGTCCGGACCATCTGCCATCCTCGGCAAGCAGATCGACGCCGGCACCGGTCTCGCAGCCGAAGCGAACGGCGTCGAACTCAAGACTTTCGATGACGCCTGTACCGCCGATGGCGGAGCCGCCGCGGCCAGGGAATTCGTGGCGGCCAAGGTCACTGTGGTGGTCGGCTTTCTCTGCACCGACGCGATCGAGGCGGCGATGCCGATCCTGAAAGACGCCAACATTCCGGTCATCACCGTTGGCGTGCGAACCGAAAGCCTGACCGACCGGCGCGCCAAGACCGGCTGGCCAGTCTATCGTCTCGGGCCTCGCGGCGACGACGAGCGCAATGCGGTCGCCGCCAGCCTCACCCATCTGTGGCAGGATGAACTGTTCGCCATCATCGATGACGGCACCATCTATGGCCGCGAAATGGCCGAGACGTTTCGGGCGGCGGCCGAACAGGCGGCGCTGAAGCCGGTTTTCGTCGATACGTTCCGGCCGCAGCTCGACAACCAGATCGGCCTGGTCGGCCGGCTGAAGAAGGCCGGCGCGACGCATGTTTTTGCGGGCGGCGACGGCGACGATGTCGCCATCATGGGCCGTGACGCGGCGCAACTCTCTGCCGGTATCGTGTTCGCCGGAGGCGAAAATCTGCGCACACCGCCCGGCGACGTGCCCTATGCGACGGGCACGCTGATGATCGCACCGCCTGAATGGGCCGATGTCGCCGATCCAAAAGTGCTGGAAAGCTTCTCCGCACGGAGGATCGTGCCGGACGGCTACACACTGCCGGCCTACGCGGCGGTCGAGATCGCCAAGGCAGCATCAGGCCTGGCCGAAACTTCAGGCAAGCCGCTGGCCGACGCGCTGACCGGGCATGATTTCACCACCGCGATAGGCCCGGTCCGCTTCGACGCGAAAGGCGACCTCAGCCAGAGCCCGTACCGCGTCTTCCGCTTCGACGGCACACGTTTTGCGCCTTTGGAAAGCAACTGATGTTTCGCACCGGCCCGCGCAATCTGATCACCGATGTTGCCGGGCTGCGGGTCGGCAACGCTTCCGATGCCGGGCTGAAGTCCGGCRTCACGACCATCCTTTGCGACGAGCCGGCGGTGGCCGGCGTGCAGATCCTGGGCGGTGCACCGGGCACCCGCGAGACCGATCTGCTCGAACCGCACAATTCGGTCGAGGCGGTCCATGCGGTGGTGCTTTCAGGCGGTTCGGCTTTCGGCCTCGATGCGGCATCCGGCGTGCAGGCGGCCCTGCGCGAGCGCGGCATCGGGCTCGAAGTCGGTGGCTTTCGCGTGCCGATCGTGCCGGCGGCGATCCTGTTCGACCTGCGCAATGGCGGCGACAAGGACTGGGGTCGTTATCCGCCCTACCGCGACCTCGGCTATGAAGCAGCGCAAGCCGCCACTACCGATTTCCCGCTCGGCACGATCGGCGCCGGCACGGGTGCGCTCACCTCCGGGTTGAAGGGCGGCCTCGGCTCGGCCTCGACGCTGCTCGACAATGGCATCACCATCGGTGCGCTGGCCGCCGTCAACCCGACCGGCTCGGTGACCGTCAGCCGAACCCGCCATTTCTGGGCGGCACCCTTCGAAATCGGCGACGAATTTGGCGGACTTGGCTACCCCTCACCGATGCCGGACCACGCGAAACGGATCCTGTTGAAATACCGCGACAAGCATGTCGACGGACAGATGGAGACCGGTGGCAACACCACCATCGCCGTTATTGCCACGGACGCGGTTCTCACCAAGGCCGCTGCAAAACGACTAGCGATAGCAGCGCATGACGGGTTCGTGCGCGCCATCTGGCCGACGCACACGCCGGCCGACGGYGACCTGGTGTTTGCGCTGGCGACGGGTACCAGTGGTGTCGAGCTTGGGGCCGATGCGGCGATCGACCTCTATGCCGCGGCCGGCGCCACGATGGCGCGCGCCATCAGCCGCGGTGTGTTTGCCGCGACGCCTGCCGATGACGACCTGTTTCCGGTCTGGTCGTCGCGCTCGGGGTGAAGCAGCCGATCAGACGGGATCGGACTTTTCTTCCTCGAAGGTCACCGCGACATCGGAATTCGCCGACAGCCACACCTTCTTGCCATCGACCTCGGCAACCAGAGCCAGGGAAATGTAGTGGTGATGGCCCTTGTGAGCGCCCTCGCCGCTGTCGGCCTTGGTCAGCTTGATCCGCTTCCCGTCGACCTTGTCGACGGTGCCGACATGCACGCCATCGGCGCCGATGACTTCCATATGCTCACGAATTTTGCTGGTGTCGGTCATGGTGGTTCTCCATTGGATTGCCGACGATAACAAATGACCGGCCGATTGGATGCATCGGCTGTCGGACTGCACGACGTTTTGATTCCGTCGTGCTAGGGGATTGAAACGATCACGGCTGCCGGAGTGAAAACCGATGCGACTGCTCTTCCTGTTTGTCGTTGCCATGCTTGCACAATTCGCGACGTCGATCGCCGCCCATGCCGGCGATGTCGCCGAGCTTGAAATCCTCGGCTTCACCAAGGACGGCGGCGTCTTCGCCTTCGAGGAATATGGCGTCCAGGACGGCTCGGGATTTCCTTATGCCAACCGTTATTATATCGACACGAATGACGACAGCTTTCTCAAGGGAACGCCGGTCAGGGTCCGGATCGACGATGAGAATGCCACGCTCGAAACGGCCCGCCTCGAGGCCCGGCAAAAAGGCGAAGCGATCGTCAGACAGGCTGAGTTGACGGCCAACAGGGGCATCACCGCAGGCTTCAACCCGGTGACCGAGCTTTCGGCCGATCCGCACCGGATGGCGGTCAACCCACGCCCGATCTTTTCACCGGTCGACCATCCGCTTGAATTCCGGCTCGACGAGGTCGGCATGAACAACACCGAAGGCTGCGAGAGCCAGGGCGAGATCAACGGCTTCCGGTTGCTGCGCATCGAGGCGCAGGATGGCGGCACGACCAAGCTGTTGCACGAGGACAAGTCGATCCCCAAGAGCCGGGGTTGCCCGAACGGCTACCGGATCGGCGCGGTGCAGACGTTTTCAATGGACAGTCTCAGCGGCTATGCGGTGCTGATCAGCGTACGCCAATACGGCTTCGAGGGGCCGAATTTTCGCTGGATCGCAGTGACCGGCCGCCTGTGACATCGCTTGTTCAACCCGCTGGGCGCAATCGTGCCCTGAGCCGCCTTCGCCGCGCTATACCGGCGTCGCGAACAGCGCTTTTCGGCGCCTTGTTGTGGGCCGTCGCGATGAGCGCCAGTGCGCTCGTCACCCTGCTATTGGATGGCTGGGAGACGCCTGAAAAGATCGGCACCGTGTCGCTACTCTATGCCTGCGGCGGAGCACTTGCCTTTCCGTTTGGCCTGTTCGCGGCGCGGCTGGTCTCGCTTGGAAGGCGCTGGGAGGTTGCGTTCGCAGCCGCGTTTGTGTGCCTGCTCGGCGCAACCATCGGCCTGACCGGCGGGCTGTATGCCTTGCAATACCGCTCCTATTATGCCGAGTGGCATGCACCGGCTTTCACCCGCAACTGGGCCATCCAGTTCGTCTTCACTGTGTTGATTGCGCTCTACCAGTTCGTGGTGCTGGGCATCCGGCACTATTTTCCGCTCGGTTTCGCCGCCTTGCTTGCCGCGAGCGTCTGGTTTGCGCGGCAGCGGCGTTGAGCATTTTGCCCGCCTCTGTTAGGACGCGGGCAAACTCCTCGACAAATCAGGACTGACCGATGATCCCTCGTTATTCCCGGCCGGAAATGGTCGCCATCTGGTCGCCCGAAACCCGGTTCCGCATCTGGTTCGAGATCGAAGCTTATGCGTGCGATGCGCTGGCCGAACTCGGTGTCATCCCCAAGGAAGCGGCAAGAACCATCTGGGAGAAGGGCGGCGCGGCAAAATTCAACGTGGAAGCGATCGACGAGATCGAGCGCGTCACCAAGCATGACGTCATCGCCTTCCTCACCCATCTTGCTGAATTCGTCGGACCCGACGCCCGCTTCATCCATCAGGGCATGACCTCTTCGGACGTTCTCGACACCTGCTTTGCCGTCCAGCTTACCCGAGCCAGCGACATCCTTCTGGCCGACATTGACGGCCTGCTTGCGGCACTCAAGCGCCGTGCCTTCGAGCACAAGGACACCGTCACCATCGGCCGCAGCCATGGCATCCATGCCGAGCCGACGACCTTCGGCATCAAGCTGGCGCAGGCCTATGCCGAGTTCTCGCGCTGCCGCGAGCGACTGGTGCACGCGCGGGAAGACATTGCCACCTGCGCCATTTCGGGCGCGGTCGGAACCTTCGCCAACATCGACCCCTATGTTGAGGAACACGTCGCGGCAAAGCTCGGGCTGAAGCCCGAGCCGGTGTCGACGCAAGTGATCCCGCGCGACCGCCACGCCATGTTCTTCGCCACGCTCGGCGTCATCGCCTCGTCGATCGAGCGGCTGTCGATCGAGATCCGGCATCTGCAGCGCACCGAAGTGCTGGAGGCGGAAGAGTATTTCTCGCCGGGGCAAAAGGGCTCGTCGGCGATGCCGCACAAGCGCAATCCGGTGCTGACCGAAAACCTGACCGGCCTCGCCCGCATGGTGCGGTCCATGGCGCTGCCGGCGATGGAGAACGTGGCGCTCTGGCACGAGCGCGATATTTCGCACTCCTCTGTCGAACGGATGATCGGCCCGGACGCCACGGTGACGCTCGATTTCGCGCTATCACGGCTGACCAGCGTCGTCGACAAGCTGCTCGTCTATCCCGACAACATGCTGAAGAACATGAACAAGTTCCGCGGCCTCGTGCATTCGCAGCGCGTCATGCTGGCGCTGACGCAGGCCGGCCTGTCGCGAGAAGACTCCTACCGGCTGGTGCAGCGCAACGCCATGAAGGTGTGGGAGCAAGGCGCTGATTTTCTTGAAGAACTATTGGCCGACAAGGAAGTCACCGCCGCCCTGCCCGAAGCCGATATCCGCGAGAAATTCGACCTCGGCTATCACACCAAGCATGTCGATACGATCTTCAAGCGGGTGTTCGGCGAAGCCTGAGGCAAGCTTTCCCTTCTCCCCGTCACTATACGGGGAGAAGACGCTCTCCAAATGGCAATCAGGCCTTGCCGGGAACGGTGTTGATCACTGTCCCCCACGGGTCTTCGCGGGTTACCGGRCTGGTTACATTGTCCGAACGCATCTCGACCCAGGCCAGACCCGACCGGCTCGGATCGCGGCGGCCGGCGYCGGGGCTGCGCCAGGCATTGGCGCCGATGTGGTGGTGATAGCCGCCCGACGACAGGAACACCGCCTGGCCGCCATATTTCGCCACCGTGTCAAAGCCGAATTCCTGATTCCACCAGGCTTCGGCGTCCTCCGGCCTGCCAACGCGCAGATGGACATGGCCGACAATGCTGTTTTCCGGCGCGCCCTGCCAACCGGCGTCACCCGCCGGCACCTCGGCAACGATCGACGGAATGTTCAGCCGCTCGGTCGCCATGGCAATCTTGTCGCCATTCCACTTCCAGTCGTGCGGACGGCGGTCGGCGTAGATCTCGATGCCGTTGCCTTCCGGATCGGTCAGGTAGAGCGCTTCGCTGACCAGATGGTCGGAAGCCCCCTCGATGGCGATCTTGTCGGCAATGGCGTGGTTGATCCAGCGGCCGAGATCGGCGCGGCTGGGCAGCAGGAAAGCGGTGTGGAACAGGCCCGCACTTTGCGGATCGTCCGGCTTTGCCGCGGCATCCGCCTCGATGACCAGCAACGGACGGTTGCCGGCCCCGAGCGTGATCGCGCCATCGGCGCGGCTCAGTTCCTGCAGTCCGACGACGCTGCGATAATAGGCGGCAAGACTTTCAGCGTCGCGCGCCTTCAGCCCGACGCGGGCAACGCTGACGGGAGTGGTGGCGGCAAAAGGCAATTCGCTCATCAAATTCTCCGTTCGGCCGGCCGCGGTTAGACTTCCAAAGCAAAGAGCCCCACGCCGCCAATCATAGTACGCCGCGTAGGGGTCCCGCACACGGCTGTTTCTCTCTCCTGACGACAAATCGTCGATCGGCATCGTTCACACAAGACTTGAAGAAGCGAACATCGTGTTCACTATTTGTGAGCAAGAGCGCGATTACCGTTGCACGAAGCGACGCCGCTCGCTATTTCAGCGCCATGAAGGTCAAGGAAGCAGATATTCTCATCGTGCCGGGCTACACCAATTCCGGCCCGGACCATTGGCAGAGCCGCTGGCAGTCGAAGCTGTCGACGGCGCGCCGCGTCGAGCAGGCGGAGTGGTCCAAACCGGTGCGCGAGGACTGGACGGCGAGCGTGGCCAAGGCGGTCAACGAGGCCGAGCGGCCCGTTGTCATCGTTGCGCACTCGCTGGGTGTGGCCGCGGCAGTGCAGGCCGTGCCGCAGTTCCAGAAGCCGGTCGCAGGCGCCTTCTTCGTGGCGCCGCCCGATGTCGCCAACCCCGGGATCAAGCCCCGGCACCTGATGACCTTCGGTCCTTATCCGCACGAGCCGCTGCCGTTTCCTTCGATCGTGATCGCCAGCCGCAACGATCCGTTCTGCGCCTTCGATGTCGCCGAGGACATTGCCGGCGCCTGGGGCTCGCTGTTCATCGACGCCGGCGAAACCGGCCACCTCAACGCGGATTCCGGCTTTGGTCCGTGGCCCGAGGGCTCGATGACCTTCGCCAAGTTCCTGACCGATCTGAAACCCTGAGCTCTCTCAGGCGTCGATCGAATCCCTGACGCTCTTCAACAGGGTTTTTGCGCCGAGCCCGATCAGCGCATGCTCCGAGCCCATGGCCAGCAGCCGATAGCCCATCGAGACGACGCGACCGGCAATTGCCGGCTCGACAACATAGATCGCCGCATGTTTTCCGGCCTTGCGGGTGCGCTCGGCGACCGACGCCACCGTTTCCATCATGCTTTCCAGCGTCGAATTGATGGCCGCGCCATTGCTCCAGGCGATCGAGAAATCCGACGGGCCGAGGAAGATGCCGTCGATGCCCGGCGTGTCGAGGATGCCGTCGAGCGCATCGAGGGCAGCACGCGTCTCGACCATGGCGAAGGCCATGGTGCGCTGATTGGTGTCGCGCAGCCATTCAGCCTGGTCGCCCTTGCCGTGGCGCGGAAAGGCATAGGTCGGGCCCCACGAGCGCTCGCCGAGCGGCGGATATTTCATAGCCGCGGCGAACAGTTTTGCATCGGCCACCGAGTTCACCATGGGCGCAATGACAGCCTCGGCGCCGAAATCGAGCGCGCGGCTTGCCATGTCGAAGCGGCCGACCGGAATGCGCACCAGCGCCGGCTTGTTTGCAGCGAGCACCGGCACCAGACCGCGCAGCACGCTGTCMTCATGATGGCCGCCATGCTGCATGTCGAGGGTGACCGCATCGAAGCCCTGCTTGGCGACGATCTCGACGGTCAGGGCATCCGGCACGCCGGACCATGCGGTGAACAGCGTTTCATCGGCGGCAAGGCGGGACTTCAGGGACATCTACACTTTCCTCGTTAAGGATCGCAGTTTCAGCCGGAAACCGCTGCAAGGCAAAGAAAAACCGCCCGGATAGGTCGGGCGGTCGATTGGTCCAGAGTGTGGTCGGATCAGGTGTTCTTGATCTGCTCGATCGCCTGCGCCATCAGCTCGTCCATGGTGCGGCGGATCTGATGGTCCGACTGGTCGACACCGGCGTCGTCGAAATCCTTGCGGATCTTGCGGAACACGTCGTGATCGCCGGCTTCCTCGATGTCGGAGACGACCACTTGGTTGGCATAGGCGTCGGCATCGGCGCCCAACTTTCCAAGCTTTGCGGCCGCCCACAGGCCGAGCGCCTTGTTGCGGCGCGCCAAGGCCTTGAACCGAAGTTCCTCGTCGAATGCGAATTTGCGTTCAAAGCCCTCTTCGCGATCCTTCATGCTGCTCATGGCATCCCTCCGATGGAAATCGATTCGCTGATGATGACGTATATGTGTTGGGGAAGCACAAACCAAAAGGTCGCGAGCCGGTCAATACGCTTCGTTGCATGCTGCGCTGCGGCATTTCAGTCCCGAAAGCGGTTGATTGGAAGGATTTGCCGATTGAGCAAACGATGTGATTGGGATAGACCCGGCATTGAACCCTACAGTAGCCGCACTATTTCAGGCAGACGGACAGGAAATGGTCGATTGCCGCCTGTCTGGAACCCCAGAGAAAAAATCAGATGAAAAATCGCCGCCGCATTTATGAAGGCAAGGCCAAGATCCTCTATGAGGGACCCGAGCCGGGTACGCTCATCCAGTTCTTCAAGGACGACGCAACCGCGTTCAACAAGAAGAAGCATGAAGTCGTCGACGGCAAGGGTGTGCTCAACAACCGCATTTCCGAGCACATCTTCAACCATCTCAACCGGATGGGCATCCCGACCCACTTCATCCGCCGGCTCAACATGCGCGAGCAGCTGATCAAGGAAGTCGAGATCATTCCGCTCGAAGTGGTGGTGCGCAATGTCGCCGCCGGTTCGCTGTCCAAGCGCCTCGGCATCGAGGAAGGCACCGTCTTGCCGCGCTCGATCATCGAATTCTATTACAAGGCCGACGCTCTCGACGATCCGATGGTGTCGGAAGAGCACATCACGGCGTTCGGCTGGGCGAGCCCGCAGGAAATCGACGACGTCATGGCACTCGCCATTCGCGTCAACGACTTCCTCTCCGGCCTGTTCATGGGCGTCGGCATTCAGCTCGTCGATTTCAAGATCGAGTGCGGCCGCCTGTTCGAAGGCGACATGATGCGCATCGTCGTCGCCGACGAGATTTCGCCGGATTCCTGCCGTCTGTGGGACGTGGCGACGCATGACAAGCTCGACAAGGACCGTTTCCGCCGCGACATGGGCGGCCTCGTCGAAGCCTACCAGGAAGTTGCCCGCCGCCTCGGCATCATGAACGAGAACGAGCCGCCGCGCCCCACCGGCCCGGTGCTTGTTGCCTCGACCGATGGCGCCAAAGGCAAGCCGCACTGATAGCGGCTTGCGTCCCGATATTGAGAACAGGAGCATGTCCAGCGTGATCAAGGCCCGCATTACCGTCACCCTCAAGAACGGCGTGCTCGACCCTCAAGGCAAGGCAATCGAACACGCGCTGTCCGGACTGGGTTTCGGCGGCGTCGGCGCGGTGCGGCAGGGCAAGGTGTTCGACGTCGAGCTTTCCGAGACCGACAAGGCCAAGGCCGAGGCTGATCTGAAGGCCATGTGCGACAAGCTGCTGGCGAATACGGTGATTGAGAATTATAGTGTGACACTTACCTGAGGTTGTGTCGGAGGCACTATGTCGGAAGTCACGAATGAATTGATGTTCGAGCTTCTGAAGCGCGTGCATCACGAAATCGGTGAGCTTCGTCAGGATGTTTCCGAGACGAAACGGGAATTGAATGTGATGCGGGGCCACATGGTGGCAACGCAAAGCGATATCCACAATGTCTACGGCATTCTAGCCCGACAAGACGAGCGTCTTGAACGTATCGACAGACGTCTCGACCAGCGCGAACTTGCCGAAGCACAAAAGCCTTATGAGCCGACGTGACACCAGTTCGGCAATTGGGGCTGAAACCGCATTGCCGCCATGCCGAACGACACGCAGATTTCAAAATTCATGAGCCTGGTCCTGCGACACGCGCCGCAGGAGGCAGGACTGTCGCTCGACGAAAACGGCTGGGCCGATTTCGACGCGCTCTGCGCGGTCATCCAGTCGAAGTTCGGCGCATCGGTCGCCGATGTTGCACGCATCGTCGAAGAGAACCCGAAAAAGCGCTTTGCCACCGACGGCAATCGCATCCGTGCCTTGCAAGGCCACAGTCTCGATATCGATCTCGGCCTGCCGCCATCGGTGCCGCCCGACATGCTCTACCACGGCACCAAGGAAGAGTTTCTCCCCAGCATTCTCCGCGAAGGCCTCACCAGCCAGTCACGCCAGCATGTTCACCTGTCAAGGGACGTCGAAACGGCTCTGATCGTCGCCCGGCGTCGCAATGGAAAAAGTGTTATCTTGCAGGTCGACTCGGCAACCATGACGAAGGACGGGGCGTTATTCTTCCTCTCCGACAACGGCGTCTGGTTGACCAACCACGTTTCACCCCGGTATCTGGTTCAGATGCTCGAACGGGAATTGCCATGAAATCCGCCGTCGTCCTTCTGCCTGGCCTCAACCGCGACCGCGACATGATCGCGGCGCTGACCAAGATTTCGGGAAAGCCGCCGATCACCGTCTGGCAGACCGATACCGAAATCCCGGATGTCGACCTGATCGCCATTCCCGGCGGTTTTTCCTTCGGCGACTATCTGCGCTGCGGCGCCATCGCCGCGCGCATGCCGGTCATGCGGGCGGTTGCCGAACAGGCGGCCAAGGGCGTGATGGTCATCGGCGTCTGCAACGGCTTCCAGATCCTGGTCGAGGCCGGGCTGCTGCCGGGGGCGCTGATGCGCAACACGTCGCTGAAATTCGTCTGCCGGCAGGTCAAGTTGCAGATCACCAACGCCAACACCATGTTCACCCGCCGCTACCAGCCGGGCCAGATCATCCGCACGCCGGTGGCACATCATGACGGCAACTATTTTGCCGACGCCGACACACTTGCCCGCCTCGAAGGCGAAGGTCAGGTGGTGTTCCGCTATGCCGACGGCACCAATCCCAACGGCTCGATCAACGACATTGCCGGCATCATCAACGAACGCGGCAATGTGCTCGGCTTGATGCCGCACCCGGAAAACCTGATCGAAGCAGCCCACGGCGGCACCGACGGCCGGGCGTTGTTCGAGGGCGCGCTTGGCATTGCTGCCTGACATCATCAAGGCGAACAGCCTGAAAACAGCCGGACATTCCAGCCCATTTGATTGGGTAAGTCCGCTTCATGAGGGAGAGAGACGGTCATGAAACTCTATTCGCGGCCGTTGTCGCCCTACTCGTCGATCGTGCGGGCGCTGGCCTACATCAAGGATGTACCGCTCAAGATCATCGCGCCGCCGCCCRGTTTTCCGATCCCGGAAGAGTTTCGCGCCATCTCACCRCTCAACCGGATTCCGGTGCTGATCACCGGTTCGGGTGAAACGATCGTCGAATCGGTGGTCATCGCCGAATATCTCGAGGAGCGCTTTCCGGAACCGGCGCTGCTGCCGCCCGATTCCAAGGACCGTGCGCTGGTGCGCATGTTTGCCCGCATCACCGATCTCGACGTGCTGACCCCGACGATGAAGCTTTTCGAGCTTCATTTCGTGCCCAAGCGAAACAATGCCGAGATCGACGCCCAGTTCGCCCGCCTGCATCACGGGCTGGCGGCGATCGAGGAACGCATGGCGCAAGGCCCCTTTGCGCTTGGCAACGACATCAGTTTCGCCGATGCGTGGCTGACGCCGACGCGCTTCATCTTCAACAATTTCCGGGCCATGACAGGACGCCACGACCTGCTCGACGCCTATCCCAAATTCGATGCCTACGAACAGATCGCCTCGCAGCATCCGGCATTGTCGCGTGTGTGGGGCGAGATGACCGACGGGTTGAAGATTTTTCTGTCTGAACTTGAGATGGGTGCCGCTTGAGCAGGAGCAAGATGATCGCCTTGGTTGCCGCCGTAGGTTTCGCCCTGGCGTCCTGCCAATCGAGCCCGAAGAGCGCACCTGTCCCCTCGGGCAAAAGTGCCTCGTTGCTGGCCATGGAACAGGTGGCGATATCGGCTCACAAATGCTGGATCGCCAGCAAGGATCCGGCCTTCAAGCAATACCAGATGGCCAATGAGTTGAATTCGTTCAGCGGCACGCCGCGGTTCCTGCTGGTGCCGGCCAAGCACTATGGCGGCAAACCGTTGCTGGTCGTTCAGGCACAAGGCAATTCCAGCCGCGTCGACGTGTTCGGACCGCTGATGAACGACCCGCTCGGCGCGCGCATCGGCTCCGACATCGCCCGCTGGCAGGCGGGCAATCCCTCCTGCGCGGCGGCCGCATAGGGCAATGGGCCGGTTCCTGCAGATCGCGGGTCTGGTCATCGGTCTGGCCGGACTCGTCCTGCAGTTCTGCATCAGCATTCCGGCGTCGATGGAAGCTGGCCGCAGCCTGCTCGGTTCCATCATCTTCCTTTTCAGCTTCTTCACCATCCTGACCAATATCGGCGCGGTGCTCGTCCACACCTCGCTGCTGTCGTCCACCGGCTATGCATGGCTGCCTGCCTTCGCGGGATCACGGATGCGCGCGGGCATCGCTGTTTCGATCGCCCTGGTGTTCATCGTCTATGCGACGGTGCTGGCGCAGCTCTGGCAGCCACAGGGCCTGTTCCTGCTCTGCGACGTCCTCCTGCACTATGTGACGCCGGTGCTGTTCGTGCTGTGGTGGCTGGTCGCAGGCGCCGACGGTAGGACCAGATGGAGCGACATCTCATGGTGGATGCTCTATCCAGTGGCCTATCTGATCTATGCGCTGGCGCGGGCCCCGTTTGCCGGCGAGGTGCCCTACCCCTTCCTCGATGTCGCCAAGAAGGGCGCAGCCAGCGTCTCCATCTCGGCGGCCGCCATCACCGGGCTTTTTCTGGTGCTGTGCGTGGTCGCCGTCGTCGTCGACCACGGCGTTGCTCGCATCAGAACATCGAGCGTCCGTTAGTCAAGCGGACTCCGGTCCCGCTTGTTGGGATGGTGAGTCCCAGAACGGCCTGATGGCCTCGCGGTGGGCATCGCAGCGCGAGACACCGATATCCTTGAGCTGATCATCGGTCATCTCAAGCAATACCAGCCGGCTGCGCCGGCGCTCCAGCAGATAGTCGATCCATTTCGCCAGCGACCGGACCACATGCACCAGACGGCCGGCAAAGCCGCGCCGGCCCGATGGGCGTGTCGATTGACCCGATGACTCGGCTCTCGAATGGCTGATTGTCGCGATTGTATTCATTTTCTTTCTACCAGATTTCCAAATTGCACCCTTTTTTGGCGCCGATCTGATATGTATTGACTCACAATCCGGTGCAATATAGAAAATTGTCACCATGACAAATTGGCTTCCAGATCTCACCGCCGGCTCCGGGCCGCTGTATCAACGGCTTGCGGATTCCATCGAAACGGACATCGACCGGGGGGTGATCGATGCGGGGGCAAAGCTGCCGCCACAACGCGACCTCGCTTACGACATCGGCACCACCGTCGGCACGGTCGGCCGGGCCTACCAATTGCTGCGCGAACGCGGGCTGGTGAGCGGCGAAGTCGGGCGTGGAACCTATGTGCTCGGGCAGCGCGGCGATGATGCGAGGCCGAGCTCGCTGGCCCCAGACGTCACCGGCGAAGGCACACGCCACATCGATGCACYGCGCGGCAAGCTGCGTTTCRACAGCACGGCCGCGCCCGACATCGGCCAGGGCGCCATAGTCGCCGATGTCCTGACGCGCGCGGCGCAGGATTATCCGCATGAGATTTCAAGCTACACGCGGGATTTTCCGGACCGCTGGTACGAAGCCGGCGCCCGCTGGCTGTCGCGCAATTCGTTTCGCCCGAACGCCGACGCCATCGTTCCAACGCTGGGCACACATGCCGCTGTGATGGCGGCGATCGCAGCGCTGACAACGCCCGGCGATTATGTCGCCTTCGAGCACCTCACCTACTCGCAGATTTCCCGCAGCGCCGGCCTGATCGGTCGGCGCACCGCGCTGGTGGCGTCGGACGACCAGGGCATCGACCCGGCCGATTTCGAGCGCGTCTGCGCGCAAAAGCATCCCCGAATGATCTTCCTGATGCCGACGGCGCAGAATCCCACGCTGGTGACGTTGTCGGCAGCGCRCCGCGAGGCGATCGCGCGTGTCGCACGCGAATACAATGTCGTTCTCATCGAGGACGATCTCTACGGCAACCTGACTGATGATCCGACGCCGCTGCTGGCCGAATACGCGCCCGAACGCACCATTGTCGCCGGCGGCCTGTCGAAATCGGTCGCGGCGGGTGTGCGCGGCGGCTGGCTGTCCTGCCCGCCCGCCTATCGCCATCGCATCCGCGTCGCCCACAAGATGATGACCGGCGGCATGCCTTTCCTGCTGGCGGAGGTGAATACAAGGCTCGTGCTGTCCGGCCAGGCGGACGAGATACGCAAACGCAGTATCTCCGAAATCGGCGCCCGCATCGCGATTGTGCGCGAGACCTTGGCCGGGTTCGCGTTCAAGTCACACGAAAAGGTGCCCTTTGTCTGGCTGACCCTGCCCGACCCCTGGCTTTCCGGCACCTTCAAGAACGCCTGTCTCGAACATGGCGTGCTGATCGACGACGAGGACGAATTCAAGGCCGGCCGCTCCGAGCAGGTTTTCCACGGCGTCCGCTTCGGCGTTTCACAGCCGAGGCAGCGCAAGGACATTGCCGAAGGCGTCGCGGTCATCAGGCGTCTGCTGGATGAGGGCCGCGCCGGCTACGACAGCTTCTCCTGAGCCACAAGGCGTCTTGTCGCGAGGGATCGATACCTGCTCGGGATCGGTCTGCGGCTTTGTCCGGCTTTCGCGCGTTTTTCGTCGATTCATGGGGTGTATCGGCCGCAAGGCTTGCGATAAGACGGGACTCAAATCCCAACGCTCCGGATACAAACCGCCGCCCATGACCATTTCCAATTCCGTGCCGATCACCCCCGAGCTCATCGCCGCGCATGGGCTGAAGCCTGACGAGTACCAGCGCATCCTCGACCTCGTCGGCCGCGAGCCGAGCTTCACCGAACTCGGCATCTTCTCGGCTATGTGGAACGAGCATTGCTCGTACAAATCCTCGAAGAAATGGCTGCGCACCTTGCCGACCACTGGCCCGCAGGTCATACAGGGACCGGGCGAGAATGCCGGCGTGGTCGACATCGGTGACGGCGACTGCGTCGTCTTCAAGATGGAGAGCCACAACCATCCCTCCTTCATCGAGCCCTACCAGGGCGCGGCGACCGGCGTCGGCGGCATCTTGCGCGACGTCTTCACCATGGGCGCCCGGCCGGTCGCGGCGATGAATGCGCTGCGCTTCGGCGCACCTGACCACCCCAAGACCAGGCACCTGGTCTCCGGCGTGGTTTCCGGCGTCGGCGGCTACGGCAACGCCTTCGGCGTGCCGACAGTGGGAGGCGAGGTCAATTTCGACGCCCGCTACAACGGCAACATCCTGGTCAACGCCTTTGCGGCCGGCATAGCCAAGACAGACGCCATCTTCCTGTCGGAAGCCAAGGGCGTCGGCCTGCCGGTCGTCTATCTCGGCGCCAAGACCGGCCGCGACGGCGTCGGCGGCGCCACCATGGCGTCGGCCGAATTCGACGACAAGATCGACGAGAAGCGCCCGACCGTGCAGGTCGGCGACCCCTTCACCGAAAAGTGCCTGCTGGAAGCATGCCTCGAACTGATGGCCTCGGGCGCGGTCATCGCAATCCAGGACATGGGTGCGGCCGGCCTCACCTGCTCGGCGGTCGAGATGGGCGCCAAAGGCGATCTCGGCATCGAACTCGATCTTGACAAGGTGCCGGTGCGCGAAGAGCGCATGAGCGCCTACGAGATGATGCTGTCGGAAAGCCAGGAGCGCATGCTGATGGTGCTGCGTCCCGAAAAGGAAAAGGAAGCCGAGGCGATCTTCCACAAATGGGGCCTCGACTTCGCCATCGTCGGCAAGACCACCGACGATCTGCGTTTTCGCGTGCTGCACCAGGGCGACGAGGTCGCCGACCTGCCGATCAAGGATCTCGGCGACAAGGCACCGGAATATGATCGGCCCTGGGTCGAACCCAAGAAGCCGGCGCCGCTTGCTGCCAACGACGTTCCGCAGGCCGACGTCGCCGAGGCGCTGTTGAAGCTGCTCGGCGGGCCGGACCTGTCGTCGCGCCGCTGGGTGTGGGAACAGTACGACACCCTGATCCAGGGCAATTCGCTGCAGCTTCCCGGCGGCGACGCCGGCGTGGTGCGCGTCGACGGCCATGCCACCAAGGCGCTCGCCTTCTCCTCCGATGTGACGCCGCGCTATTGCGAGGCCGACCCCTATGAGGGTGGCAAGCAGGCGGTGGCCGAGTGCTGGCGCAACCTGACCGCTACCGGCGCGCTGCCGCTGGCGGCCACCGATAATCTCAATTTCGGCAACCCGGAACGGCCTGAGATCATGGGCCAGCTGGTCGGCGCGGTGAAAGGCATCGGTGATGCCTGCCGCGCGCTCGGCTTCCCGATCGTCTCCGGCAATGTCTCGCTCTACAACGAGACCAACGGCCAGGGCATCCTGCCGACGCCGACCATCGGTGGTGTCGGCCTGATCGCCGACTGGTCGAAGATGGTGCGCACCGGTTTTGCGGCGCAAGGCCAGATGATCCTGCTGGTCGGCGCGCCCGCTTCCTGGGGAACGCATCTCGGCCAGTCGGTCTATATGCGCGACATCCATGGGCGCAGCGACGGTCCCCCGCCGCCGGTGGATCTCGAGCATGAAAAGCGCGTTGGCGACCATGTGCGCGCGCTGATTGCATCCGGCATCGTCACGGCGGCGCACGACGTTTCCGACGGTGGCATCGCCGTGGCGCTGGCCGAGATGGCGATGGCGTCGGGCATCGGCGCCACGGTTCCCGGGCTTGTCGGCACCGACCCGATCCCGGTCTGGTTCGGCGAGGATCAGGGCCGCTATCTCCTGACGCTGTCGATCGATCCGGATAGTGATGAATGGGACGCCATTCGCAAGCAGCAAGGCGAACTCGGCATCTTCGCGCCGTGGATCGGTTCGACCGGCGGCAGCGCGCTGAAGCTTGGCGAGGCGCGGGCGATCCCGGTCGGCGAACTGAGCGCGGCGCACGAAGGCTGGTTCCCCCGCTTCATGGATCAGGCCAGTTGAGCAGACTGGCTGCCCGGGCACTGCTTGCAGTCGTTTTCTGGCCGTCGCTGTTCTTCTTCTGGTTCCTCGGGCCGTTCGTCCTGTTCCTGCTGTCAACGACCTCGAGCGAGGTTTGCGCGCGGCTGGAAACACGTGCCGAGTTCCTCGCTGCGGCCAACGGCACCATTCCGATGCTTGTCGTCCAGAACTTCATCTACGCGGTTCCGATCGTTTGCCTGGTGTTGTGGGGCCGCCTTGTGCCGGATCCGGCACGGGCAAGGCATATTGTCGCCTGCATCAAACTTTTCGCTGCGGCGATGGTCGTTGGAGCGCTGTGGGAATATGGCTCCTCGCTTGTCTGCGATGGCTACGGCCAGCCATTCTTCTCGCCCGCCTGGCAGATGACGAGCTATCTCCCCGTCGTCAGCCTGATCATCAACGTTCCGCTCTATGTCCTGGCCTTCAGCCTTGGCCGGGCCTTTTCGACGCGCGAGGATGTGGGCGAGGACGAAGCACGCCCACCAGCCTAAGTCTGCTTCTGAGGCCCCAGGACCTTCTTGCCGGTGGCAAGGACTGAACGGCTTCAATCCGGACCCGAAAGGCTTTAGGCTCACCCGACTCTTATCTTAAGGCCGATCATCGGCCGCTCGAAACAGGATTTTGCCATGGCAATGGATGCCCACGACATCGAAAAACTGATCAAGGACGGCATTCCGGACGCCAAGGTGACGATCCGCGATCTGGCCGGTGACGGCGACCACTACGCGGCCGAAGTGGTGGCCGAGAGCTTTCGCGGCAAGAGCCGCGTCCAGCAGCACCAGATGGTCTATGACGCGCTGAAGGGCAACATGGGCGGCGTGCTGCATGCGCTCGCCCTGCAGACAAGCGTTCCCGACTAACCCGCACCAGAACAAGACCGCTTGGCCCAAAACGGCCCATCATTTGCGCCATTTCAGCTAGGGCACGGCTAACGTCTTGTTTCGAGCAATCGTTGGGTTTATTTGAAAGGTATGTTTCGAGCCTGACTCCCACAGGCGGGAAAGGATATTTTATGAGCGGCATCAACGACTACATCGACAATGAAGTGAAGGGCAACGACGTCGTCCTTTTCATGAAGGGCACGCCCGGCTTTCCGCAGTGCGGATTTTCCGGCCAGGTCGTCCAGATCCTCGACTATATCGGCGCCGACTACAAAGGCGTGGACGTGCTGACCTCGGCCGAGCTGCGCCAGGGCATCAAGGAATACTCCAACTGGCCGACGATCCCACAGCTTTACGTCAAGGGTGAATTCGTTGGCGGCTGCGACATCATCCGCGAAATGTTCCAGGCAGGCGAACTGCAGACGTTCCTCGTCGAGAAGGGCGTCGGCGTAAAAGGCGCCGCCTGATTTCTGTTTTTGCATGAACTGAAAATCGACGTCGATTTTCGGTTCATGCACCAGGCGCCCGGGCAGCCCCACCTCGGCAATTTTTTTGTCCCGGATACCGGGACCAAGACGAGCCAATGCGCCGGCCCGCCGGCGCGTTTTCGTTTGAGAGATCGGACTTGCCGTGGACCAGCCAACAGCAGCGCCGCTATCGGCAAGCAAACTGCCCATTCCGCGCTGGGAGTTCATCGCGCTGTGCGCCGCGCTGATGGCGCTGAACTCGCTGGCCATCGACATCATGCTGCCGGCCCTACAGCAGATCGGCGCCTCGCTCGGCGTCGAGAATGAAAACCATCGGCAATATGTCATAACAGCCTATATTCTAGGCTTCGGCGGCGGCCAGCTCTTTTTCGGTCCGCTCTCGGATCGTTTCGGACGTCGTGCACCGCTGGTTGCCGGGCTGGTGATCTATGTCGCCGCGGCTGCGGCGGCCGCTGTTGCGCCAAGCTTTGAAACACTTCTGCTGTGCCGCGCCGTGCAAGGCATTGGCGCTGCCGCCACACGTGTCATCGCCATCTCGATCGTGCGCGATACGTTCGACGGCCGTCGCATGGCCGAGGTGATGTCGCTGATCTTCATGGTGTTCATGGCGATACCCGTCATTGCGCCGGGGATCGGCCAGTTCATCATGCTGTTTGCAAGCTGGCATTGGATCTTCGTCACCATGGCTGTCGGCGCCCTGATCGTGTCGGCGTGGTCGCTGCTGCGCCTGCCCGAGACGCTGCATCCGGAGTATCGCAGGCCGCTGACGGTTTCATCCGTCGTCGGCGGCTTCCGCATCGTGCTGACCAACCGCATGGCGCTCTGCTACGCCTTCGCCAGCACGTTCATCGTCGGCGCCATGTTCGGCTTCATCGCTTCGGCGCAACAGATCTATGTCGACGTCTTCAACGTCGGCGAGATGTTCCCGGTGATCTTCGCCGGTGTCGCCGGCGTGCTCGCTTTTTCCAACTATTTGAACTCACGCCTTGTCGGCCGCATCGGCATGCGCCGACTGTCGCAGAGCGCACTGCTGCTGTTTTTGACCATCAGCCTGGTCTGGCTGGTGGTTTCCCTGGAAATGAAGATGCCGCTCTGGCTGTTCATCACCCTTTTTGCCAGTGCCATGCTTCCGTTCGGTGCACTCGGCGCGAATTTCAATGCGCTGGCCATGGAGCCGCTCGGCCAACTGGCCGGCACGGCGTCATCCATACTGGGCTTCATGCAGACCTTTCTCGGCGGCATTCTCGGCACGCTGATCGGCCAGGCCTTCAACGGCACGGTAACGCCATTGGCCGCCGGCTTCTGCAGCGTGTCGGTGGCAGCGCTTCTGATGATCCTGATCGCCGAACGCGGCAAGATGTTTCAGCCACACAACCCGCCGGTTTGAGGCGACCTGCACGGGAGCGGTGCGGCTACTCAGCCCAGAGTTCGTGACGCAGGACCTGCCAGCTTTCCCTATCCGGAGCGACAAGCAGGCCACCGCCAACATGCGACGGCAGATAGGCGCTGCCGTCGAAACGCGCGGCGTGGCCGCCGGCCTCGACATGGATCAGCACACCGGCTAGATGATCCCACGGCATCAGGTTGTTGTAGACGACGAAATGGGCATGGCCGCTGGCCAAGAGGCGATATTCGTGTGCCGCACAGCGATAGGCGAATTGCGACAGGATCTTGGTCTGGTTGCGCGCCAGCCGCGACCGCTCCGGTTCGGGCATGTATTGCCAGGAGACCGAGCCGGTCATTTCCGAGATCGGCGCAGGCGCCGCGACATGCACCTTCTCAAGGCTGCCATGCGCGTGCCTGATATGGCTGCCGGCGCCCTTGGCGCCGATCAGCCAGTCCTTGCCGACCGGATCGTGGATGATGCCGGCAACCGTCTCGCCCTTGACCACCACCGCCAGCATGACGCCGAACAGCGGCACGCCGGAGGCGAAATTGAAGGTGCCGTCCACCGGGTCGATGACGAAAGCAAGATCGGCATCGCCCAAACCATCAAGCAGCGCCGGATTGTCGGAACAGGCTTCTTCGCCGACCACCATCGCCGAGGGATAGCGCTCGCGCAGCGTGGCGGTGATGAGGCGCTCGGCATTGACGTCGGCCTCGGTCACCAGGTCGGCGGCCGAGGTCTTCTGCCGGATGTCACCCTCCCCCAGCCTGCGAAAGCGCGGCATGATCTCGACCTCTGCCGCCTCGGCCAGAATGCTGGACAGCCAGTCGATCGCGGTGTCGTCAAATGTCATTGGAAACATCTTGCCTGGTGGTGAGGGTGTCGTTGAGAGCGGCGAAGTCGAACAGTTTTCTGTCGAGCAGGTGCGACGGCCTGGTGTTGGACAGCGCGCGGATCATGGTGTCCTTGCGGCCGGGCATGCGCTTTTCGATATCCTCGAGCATCGCCTTCATGGCGTTGCGCTGCAGGCCTTCCTGACTGCCGCAGAGATCGCAGGGAATGATCGGGAACCGCATCGCCGCGGCGAACTTCTCGAGGTCGGTTTCGGCGCAGTAGCTCAGCGGCCGCAGCACCATGACGTCGCCCTCGTCGTTGAGCAGTTTCGGCGGCATGGCAGCGAGACGGCCGCCATGGAACAGGTTCATGAAGAAGGTCTCCAGAATGTCCTCGCGATGGTGGCCAAGCACCAGCGCCGAGCACCCCTCTTCCCGCGCGATGCGATAGAGATGGCCGCGCCGGAGACGCGAGCAGAGCGAGCAATAGGTGCTGCCCTCTGGCAGCTTGTCGGTGACGACGGAATAGGTGTCCTGATACTCGATCCGGTGCGGTATGGCGTGGCTGTCGAGATAGTCCGGCAGGATGTGTTTGGGGAAATTCGGCTGGCCCTGGTCCAGGTTGCAGGCCAGCAGATCGACAGGCAAAAGCCCGCGCCATTTGAGATCGAGCAGAACCGCGAGCAGCCCGTAGGAATCCTTGCCGCCCGACAGCGCTACAAGCCAGCGCTGGCCGGGCTTGACCATCGAGAAATCCTCGATCGCCTGACGGGTGAGACGCAGCAGCCGCTTGCGCAATTTGTTGAACTCGACCGAGGACGGCACATCGGCAAACAGCGGATGGAAGCCGCCTTCGCCGTCGGCAATCGGTTCAAGCGTTTCGATGTCTGGCAGCATGTTCATGGCATGTCGCTTTCAGTGGACCGGTCATCGTTTCAAGGAAACTCCAACCGCTCTATCACTTTGTTTGGAGCGCCCGGATTAGCGGACATGGCAGACAAAGAAAAGGCCGCCTCGATGGGCGGCCTTTGGATGGTGTCGCAAAATGGGTTTCGCTTAGCGCGAATAGAACTCGACGACGAGGT
Source organism: Mesorhizobium sp. P2_D1 (assembly GCF_056404455.1). Lineage (NCBI taxonomy): Bacteria > Pseudomonadati > Pseudomonadota > Alphaproteobacteria > Hyphomicrobiales > Phyllobacteriaceae > Mesorhizobium > Mesorhizobium sp. P2_D1. The sequence continues at coordinate 45,624 of NZ_JBFUDZ010000010.1, read as the reverse complement.
TCGGTTCCATCTGCACGGCGAACGGAACGTCAGCCAGGCCGGGAATGCGCGAGAAGGTCGCGACCATCTTGTTGTGATCGGCTTCGATGTAGTCCGGCACGTCGCGTTCGGCCAAGCCCACCGATTCCAGAACGATGACCAGCTGCTTCGACTTTTCGCGGACTTCGACGACGTCGCCCGGCTTGCAACGGAACGAGCCGATGTTGACGCGCTTGCCGTTGACGTTGACGTGACCGTGGTTGACGAACTGACGGGCGGCGAAAATGGTCGGCACGAACTTGGCGCGGTAGACGACCGCGTCGAGACGCGACTCGAGCAGGCCGATCAGGTTCTCGGAGGTGTCGCCCTTGCGGCGATCGGCCTCTTCATAAACCTTGCGGAACTGCTTTTCCGAAACGTCGCCATAGTGACCCTTCAGCTTCTGCTTGGCGCGCAGCTGCAGGCCGAAATCGGAAAGCTTGCCCTTGCGGCGCTGACCATGCTGGCCGGGGCCGTATTCACGCTTGTTGACCGGGGACTTCGGGCGGCCCCAGATATTTTCGCCGAGACGGCGGTCGATCTTGTACTTCGCGGATTCGCGCTTGCTCATCGCATTCCCTTTTCAAAACAACACACCCGGAACCTCATGGTCCGGGTGAAGGAAACGCGCCCTCCTCTGGCCTCCGTTTTCGAGACCTGACAGGGTTTTCCCACGCAACGCGGCGGAAAACCCACGGGACACGTCATTTCAAACAAGATCGGAAACGACTAGGCATCCTGATCCTGCGCATACAAAACAAACACCGGACATCGCTGCCCGGTGGTTGTGACGGCTGGTTAAACCGAGATTCAACCGGTGTCAAGCTTGTGACTGGCATAGGGCCCGGCGACGAGATACCCGTTTTCCTGCGTAGATGCAGTGCACTTTGGTGCAGCTTCCAGACGACACGCGACCAGGGTCAGCTGTCCGACTTCTTTTCCGGCAGTCCCTTGCGCTTCGTCTCGGCGAACTCCTCGAGTTGCTTTTCGCTCATCGATTCATACATTCCCTTCGAAGCGCCTTTGAGCTCGCTCTTCTTGGTCTCGCCGCGCTTGGCCGACAAAGCGGCGCCGGCAGCTTTCTGCTGGGCTTTCGAGGTGGCTGGCATGGCTGTTTCTCCGTTGCTTTCAGAAGAAACGCCCCGGTTTGGTGACGGTTCCAGTCCCGGTGGCTCGGTTCCCGGCCCGCTGGTGCCAGTTCGCCACCTATTCAGGCTTGGCGATTCTCGTTGGCAGCCTTCCCGTGTATGGAACCCCAGTGTAGGACGGCTGGATGAAGTCTCTGACCGATCCCTCACAAGCTCTCTCCACTGGCCTGGCGAAAATCCGCACCGAATTCCACGTGCCAGATAGATTTCCGGTAGTCGTCGTGGCTGCCGCGGAGGCGGCGGCCAAACGTGTGCCCAACCAGCATGCCGATCGAACAGCGATGCCCTTCGTCACGCTCGATCCGACGAGCTCCACCGATCTTGATCAGGCGTTCTCAATCGAGGCGAGCGGCGGCGATCTTCTGCTGCATTACGCCATTGCCGACGTAGCCTGGTTCGTCGAGGACGGTGACGCGATCGATCTCGAAGCCTGGACGCGGGGCGAGACACTTTACTTGCCGGACGGCAAGGCCGGGCTCTACCCGCCGGTAATTGCCGAGGGTGCAGCGAGCCTGCTGCCGGATGGATCCCGGCCGGCGGTTGTCTTCACGGTCCGGGTTGCGCAGGACGGTGCGACGAAGTTGGACGGCGCGGAGCGGGCAATCATTCAAAGCCGCGCGAAGCTCGCCTATGACAGTGTGAAGCCCTCAGACGTTCCGGCCGGCTTCGCCGAAATGGCGCGACGCATGGCAATGAACGAAGAGCGTCGTGGCGCTTCGCGCGTCGACCCACCCGAGCAGGAGGTTGAAAGGCTCGCCGATGGTACATTCCGGCTTTCGTTCAGACCGCTGCTGCAATCCGAGCAAGACAACGCCGCGCTTTCGCTGGCTGCAAACATGGCGATTGCCGACGCCATGTTTGCGCACCATACCGGGTTATTTCGGGTGATGTCGGTGCCAGATGCTTTCAGGGTGCAAAGACTGCGCAGCGCGGCACAGGCTCTCGGGCTGTCTTGGCCGGCCTCCACAAGCTTGCGTGACTATCAGCGAACCCTTGACCCGACCGATCCGCAACAGGCGGCGCTGATGCTGGAAATCCGCCATGCAAGCGCCGGCGCATCCTACCAACCCTATAAGGAAGGTGTTGTGCCTTGGCATGAGGCGATGGCAGCGACCTATGCCCATGCAACGGCGCCACTCAGGCGACTGGCCGATCGCTACGTCGTGCGCTGCGCGCTGGCCATCGCCAATGGCCAGCCGGTGTCCCAGGCTGTCACCGACGCGTTCGCCAGATTGCCGCAGGTAATGGGGCGTGCGGATAGCCATGCTTCGCAGATCAACCACGCGGCTATCGACCTTGCCGAGGCGGTGATGCTGAAGGGACGCGAGGGCGAGACGTTCAAAGCTGCTGTCACCGACGTCGTCGACCATGGCGTGCGCGTTCAGCTTGCCGACATGCCTGTCGTTGCCAACGTAAAGGCCTCCGGGCTTAGACAGGGCGACGATCTGACGCTAAGGCTGATCTTGGCCGATCCAGATCAACGCAGCATCGTCTTCGAACCTGTTTAAGTGGGAGACGTTTCCGCCGCCATCTGGCTCACGACCAGCCCGAACCCCTGCATCAGCCGGCTGGTGGCGAAATCCACCTTGCCGGAGGTGAAGACCGCAATGTCAGGCTCACCCACCGGCAATGGCCCGTCGACCGGCGCCAGCAGCGACATGGCGCGGCGGGCGATCGCTTCGGCCGGATCGATCCAGTCGACCGGCCAGGGCGCGGTCTTGCGCATGCGATTGGCCAGGAACGGATAGTGCGTGCAGCCGAGCACGACGATGTCGGTGCGGGCGCCGTCCTTCTCGACGAAGCAGGGCGCGATCTCCTGGCGGACGATCTCCTCGTCGACGAACCCCTCGCGCATGTAGATTTCCGCCAGCGGCGCCAGCCGGTCCGAGCCGACGAGCCGCACATGGCATTTCTGCGCCCATTTGCTGATCAGGTCGCGCGTGTATTGACGCTTGACCGTGCCTGGTGTCGCCAGCACCGAGACGAGGCCTGAGCGCGTGCGCTCGGCGGCCGGCTTGATCGCCGGCACCGTGCCGACAAAAGGGTGACCGGGAAATTTCTCGCGCAACGCGTCGATCACCAGTGTCGATGCGGTGTTGCAGGGGATGACCGAAATCTCGGGCTGGAATTTTTCCAGCAGCGCGCCGAACAGGCCAAGGATATGGGCGTTGAGGGCCGGCTCTTCCCAGGCGCCATAGGGGAAGGCGGCATCGTCGGCGACATAGACAAAGCGGCGGTCGGGCATCAGCACGCGCGCCTCGCGCAGCACGGTGAGGCCGCCGATGCCGGAATCGAACATCAGGATCGGCCGCTCAGTCATTGTCGGTTCCCTTTCCGCCGAGCGGCGGCATGTCGTCGTCCTTGCCGGTGCCGTCTGCCTTGCCTGCCAGGCGATCGCCTTCCGCCTTGCGGGCGCGCGCCACGGCCGCCGGCAAGCGTCTTGGATCGTCGCCCGGGGAACCCTCGCCACGCGGCATCGCCGGTGAAAACCTGTCCAGCGACGAAATGATACCGCGCAGCACCTTCAGCTCCGGCTCGGCGAAACCGGCACGCGTCAGCACGGCGCGCAGATTGTCGACCATCTTCGGCTTCTTCGGTGCGGGGCGGAAATAACCGCGCGCTTCCAATGCGCCTTCGAGATAGGCGAACAGGCCGTGCAGCTCTTCCTTGCTTGCCGGCTTCATGTCCGGACCGGAGAAATTGGTTTTGGTCTCGTCTTCCAGCCCGGACTTCATCCACTCGTAGGACATCAGCAAGGCCGCCTGGGCGATGTTGAGCGAGGAGAAATCGGGATCGACGGGAAAGGTGACGATCTCGTCGGCAAGGCCGACCTCGTCATTGTAAAGGCCGAAGCGCTCGCGGCCGAACAGGATGCCGATGCGCTGCCCCATCGCGTGACGGGTCCGGAGCACCCTGCCCGCTTCCACCGGGCCGCGCACGGATTTGAAGCCGTCGCGCTGCCTGGCCGTGGTCGCGAAAACAAAGTTCAGATCGGCGAGCGCCGAGGCCAGGTCGTCGAACACCTTGACGGCGTCGATGACATGGTCGGCGCGGCTGGCGGCCGCGCGCGCCTTCTCGCTCGGCCAACCGTCGCGAGGGTTGACCAGGCGCAGTTCCGACAGGCCGAAATTGGCCATGGCACGCGCCACCATCCCGATGTTCTCACCGAGCTGCGGCTCGACGAGGATGATCGCCGGGCCAGCGGTCGTGAGGCCGTGCTGAAAGTCCGTTCCGGTCATGTTTTCCAGGTGATTGCGCCACGAAGTCTCCGCGTCGTGCCATATCGATGCGGCTTTTTGAAGAGTTATCCGCCACTTGGCCGACAAATAGCCTTGTGCCGTCCCCTCGGCAGATTGGCGGGATGCGGCATCGCGCTCTGGCCTCTACCAAAAGACATTCGACCTCGTTGCTGCGTGACGGCTCGACCTGGCGCCCCAAACCACCGGCAAATGGAAACACGGGGGCTCGCTGTTGCTATTGACGATATTTCCCATTTTTAGAAATCATCTACGATCCGAATGCATATTTATTTACGATGACGCATCGCGTCGGTGGAAAATCAAATTAGAAAAAGGTAATCTCCCGCCCGCTTGGGTCCAGCGTGTATTGACGAATGGTATTGAGAAGACGGAGCGTGTCTTGCACACTCCCGTCATCTATTTATGCCCCAAGCATTTCATCATGGATTTCAACGGCCGACGCAGGCGTTGGCCAAAATCTAGGAGGGGCAAATGAAAATCGTACGGTTTTTCCTTTCACTCGCCGTGTTGCTTGCAGCGTCAGTCTTCCTGATCGCGCCAGCTTCCGCGCAGGCGACACGGACGTGGGTTTCCGGCGTTGGCAATGACGCCGATCCGTGCAGCCGAACCGCACCTTGCAAGACGTTTGCCGGTGCCATCTCGAAGACAGCGACGGCCGGCGAGATCAACTGTCTCGATCCGGGCGGCTTTGGCGCGGTCACCATCACCAAATCCCTCACCATCGACTGCAGAAACACTGAAGCCGGTGTGCTTTTTACGCTCGGCACGAACGGCATCATCGTCAACACGCCCGCCGGCTCGATAGTGCATCTCCGCGGCCTCGATCTAGACGGTGTAGGCACAGGCGCCGACGCCGTGCGTATGCTTGGTCAAGGTCAACTGCATATCGAGGACTGCAACATAGAGCGGGTGACCAGCAATGGCGTCGAATTCGCCGCCAACGCGAACAGCGAACTCTACATAAGCAACACGCGGATAGCTGAGGCAGGCGCCGAAGGTGTTCTTATCAAATCGTCCGTGGCTGCTGGTATCAACGCCATCCTTTCAAGAGTGGAAATCACCAACAGCGGCAGCGGCATTCTTATCGACGGCACGGGCAATACAGTGGCCATGAACCTGACGCTGACCAACAGCCTGATCAGCGGCAACACCGGCAACGGCGTGGTGGTCAAATCCGTCGCAGCGGCATCGCCGGTGCGCGCGACGATTACCGGCAACACGATCAGCGCCAATGCCGGCGCCGGCGTCAACGCCAACGGTGCGGCTGCCAGCGGCAACGGAAGCGCCATCGCCTTTCTCGGCGGATCGACGATCTTCGGCAATGTCACCGGGGTCAGCAATACCGGGAGCGGCGCCGTCCAGTCGTTCAAGAACAACATGATCGCCGGCAACGTAACCGACGGCACGCCGCTCACCGCCTTCCCGGGCCCTGGCGGTACGCCGCTGCAATAAGCGACGACAGCCTGCGCGGTAGCGTGAACAAAGGCGATGCCGGCTGCCTCAAGGGATAGGCGGCATTGCCTCTTTGTTCCCGACTGCCATAGCAGGAGCCTGCGTCTTCCGCTGCCCGGTTGCACCGCTCGACCATGGCGGCCCAAGCCGTCGACAAATGGACCCGCCCTGTGCTCGGTGCCGGCATTGACGATATTTTCCATTTGTAAAAATCATCAACGATCCGAATGTATATTTATTTACGATGACGCGTCGCGTCACTGGAGAATCAAATTAGAAAAAGGTAATCTCCCGACCGCTTGGGTTTTCAAAGTGTATCGACGGTTGGTATTTCGAAGATGGAGTGTGTCCTGCACGCTCCCGTCGTTTATTTATGCCCCAAGCATATCGACACCGGTTTCCATGGCCGACGAGGCGTTGGCCAAATCTAGGAGGGGCAATTGAAAATCTTACGGTTTTTCCTTTCACTCGCTGTGTTGGCTCTGGCGTCAGCCTTCCTGATTGCGCCAGCTTCCGCGCAAGCGACGCGGACGTGGGTTTCCGGCGTTGGTGACGACGCCAATCCGTGCAGCCGAACCGCACCGTGCAAGACGTTTGCCGGTGCCATCTCGAAGACGGCTACGGCCGGCGAAATCAACTGTCTCGACCCGGGTGGCTTTGGCGCGGTCACCATCACCAAATCCATCACCATCGACTGCAAAACGACGGAAGGTGGTGTGCTTGCGTCCCTCGTGAACGGCATCATCGTCAACACGCCCGTCGGCTCGGCGGTGCATCTTCGCGGCCTCGACATAGACGGTGTAGGCAATGGCCTCGACGGCGTGCGGATGGTTGGCCAGGGTCAGCTGCATATCGAGGACTGCAACATAGAGCGGATGGGCGGCAACGGCGTCGAATTCGCCGCCAACGCCAACAGCGAACTCTACATAAGCAACACGCGCATAGCCGAGTCAGGCGCTGAAGGCGTTCTCATCAAATCGTCCGTGGCTGCTGGAATCAACGCCATCCTTTCGAGGGTGGAAATCACCAACAGCGCCAGTGGCATTCTTGTCGACGGCACCGGGAATACCGTTGCCATGAACCTGACACTGACCAACAGCCTTATCAGCGGCAACACCGGCAACGGCGTGGCGATCAAGTCCGTCGCCGCGGCATCGCCGGTGCGTGCGACGCTGACCGGTAACACGATCAGCGCCAATGCCGGCAGCGGTGTCAACGCCAACGGTGCCGCTGCCAGCGGCAACGGAAGCGCCATCGCCTTTCTCGGCGGATCGACGATATTCGGCAATGTCACCGGGGTCAGCAATACCGGGAGCGGCGCCGTCCAGTCGTTCAAGAACAACATGATCGCCGGCAACGTAGCCGACGGCACGCCGCTCACCGCCTTCCCGGGCCCTGGTGGTGCGCCGCTGCAATAAGCGACCGCCGCTTCCGCGGCAGCATCAAACAAGGCGATGCCGGCTGCCCCATCAGGGGCAGTGCGGCATCGCCTCTTTTTGTTCGATTGCCAGAGCGGTTCACCGTTTCACGGAAACGCCGAACCGCTCTATCTTTTTGTTTTATCGCAATTCCCTAAGGGAAAGCGCCACGCGCTTTTCCCGAGAAAATCGCTCCACACTTTTCCTGGAATTGCCCCGGCAGCAGCCTGCGTCTGCATCGTCCCGGTTTGCACCGCTCTGATCGCTTTGCTATAGGCGAAGTCCCTACTCTGGCGAGGTCTGCCCCGCCATCACCCAACTGTTGAACGAGGCATTCTTTCCATGGCGAAGATCAAGGTGGCGAACCCGGTCGTCGAACTCGACGGCGACGAGATGACCCGCATCATCTGGCAGTTCATCAAGGACAAGCTGATCCACCCTTATCTCGACCTCAAGCTTGAGTATTACGACCTCGGCATCGAGCACCGCGACGCCACCAACGACCAGGTGACCATCGATTCGGCCAACGCCATCAAGAAATACGGCGTCGGTGTGAAATGCGCGACGATCACGCCCGACGAGCAGCGCGTCGAGGAATTCAAGCTCAAGAAGATGTGGAAGTCACCGAACGGCACCATCCGCAACATCCTCGGCGGCACCATCTTCCGCGAGCCGATCATCATGAAGAACGTGCCGCGCCTGGTGCCGGGCTGGACCAAGCCTATCATCGTCGGGCGTCACGCCTTCGGCGACCAGTACCGTGCCACCGATTTCCGCTTTCCCGGCAAGGGCAAGCTGACGATCAAGTTCGTCGGCGAGGACGGCAAGGTCATCGAGCACGATGTCTACGATGCGCCGGGCGCCGGCGTCGCCATGGCCATGTACAATCTCGACGATTCGATCCGCGAATTCGCCCGTGCTTCGCTGAACTACGGCCTGCTGCGCAACTATCCGGTCTATCTCTCGACCAAGAACACCATCCTCAAGGCCTATGACGGGCGCTTCAAGGACATCTTCCAGGAAGTCTACGAGGCCGAGTTCGAGGCCGAGTTCAAGTCGAAGAAGCTGTGGTACGAGCACCGKCTGATCGACGACATGGTGGCSTCCRSCCTGAAATGGTCCGGCGGCTATGTCTGGGCCTGCAAGAACTATGACGGCGACGTCCAGTCCGATACCGTTGCGCAAGGGTTCGGTTCGCTTGGCCTGATGACCTCGGTGCTGATGACACCGGACGGCAAGACGGTGGAAGCCGAAGCCGCGCACGGCACCGTCACCCGCCACTACCGGCAGCACCAGAAGGGCGAGGAGACCTCGACCAATTCGATCGCCTCGATCTTTGCCTGGACGCGCGGCCTCGCGCACCGCGCCAAGCTCGATGACAATGCCGAACTGAAGCGCTTTGCCGAGACGCTGGAAAAGGTCTGCATCCAGACGGTCGAGAGCGGTTTCATGACCAAGGACCTGTCGCTGCTGATCGGCCCCGACCAGCCCTGGCTCTCGACCACCGGCTTCCTCGACAAGATCGACGAGAACCTGCAGAAGGCGATGGCCTGACCAGGCAAGACCCGGGAGGGGTATATGGGCAAGCCCGTCGTCTACGGCGCGGACTACAGCGTCTATGTGCGCATCGTGCGGCTCGTGCTCGAGGAGAAAGGCATCGACTACGGGCTTGTGCCGGTCGATGTCTTTGCCGCCGAGGGCATTCCCGCCTGGTATTTCGAACATCACCCGTTCGGCCGCATTCCGGCCTTCGAGCATGACGGGTTTCGCCTTTTCGAGACGAGCGCGATTGCAGGCTATGTCGACGAAGCCTTTGACGGGCCGGCGCTGCAGCCGAAGGATCCGCGCGGCCATGCGCGGATGAACCAGTTCATCGGCATGCTCGACGCCTATGCCTATCGGTCGATGGTCTGGGATGTCGCCGTCGAACGGTTGGAGAAGGAGGCGCCCGACGAGGCACTGATCGCCAAAGGGCTTTCGCAGGCGAGCAAGGCGCTTCAGACGCTCTCCTCACTGAAAGCGCCGGGTCCATGGTTGCTTGGCGACCAGCTGACGCTGGCCGATCTGCATGCGGCGCCGATCATCGGTTATTTCGTCAAGGTCGCCGAGGGGCAAAAGCTGCTCGCCGAGTTCCCCGAGATCCAGGCCTGGTGGGACCGGATCGCTGCCCGTCCAGGCTTTGCCGCGAGCGGTCCCGCGGCCTGATCAGCCTGCGCTCGTTGTTCATCCGGCCTGTTGATCATTCCGGAAGGTAGATTTCCGCCTTCATGAAGGTCTTGGCACGACCCAGGATCAGCACGCGATCGCCGGCCAGGTCACACAAGAGGTGCCCGCCACGCTGTGAGCACTGGAAGGCCGACAGGTGGGTCTTCCCAAGTTTTTCAGCCCAGTACGGCACCAGCGTCGCATGAATGGAGCCGGTCACCGGATCCTCGGGGATGCCGGCTCCGGGAACGAAATAGCGGGAGACGAAGTCATGCGTTTGGCCGCGCGCGGTAATGACAAGGCCGAGCGGGTGGAAAGCCCCGATCCTGAGCAGATCGGGAACAAAGGACCGGACGGATTGCTCGTCGGCAAGCTCGACGAACAGGTTCTCAAAATTGCGAAAGCCCGCAACCGGATGCGGCGACAATATCTCCTGCAGCGCCAGCATGGTTTCGCCATCGACAGGCTGCGGCGGAAAACATGGCAGATCGAGCTGGTAGGCGCCTTGCCGCTGAGAGACCCGCAACTCGCCCACTCGCGTGGCAAAGGCCATGTCATCGGCCACATCGTGTTGCTCGGCCAGCACATGGGCGGTCGCCAGGGTGGCGTGTCCGCAGAAGTCGACTTCATGAACGGGTGTGAACCAGCGCAAGTCCCAGCCCTTACCGTTCGGCCGCGAAAAGGCGGTTTCGGCAAGATTGTTCTCGTTTGCGATGGCCTGCATCACCTCGTCTGCCAGCCAGTCCTGCAAGATGAGGACGGCAGCGGGGTTGCCCTGAAAGGCGCGCTCGGCAAAGGCATCGACCTGGTACATGGTCAGCGTCGGCACATCATCCTCCGAAAAGACTGATCGCCGGCCGGGCGACCATCAGCCAAACGATGGCAAGCACGGCAGCGAAAGCCGGAAAGCCGCAAGCAAACCAGATGCGAAAAAGGCGCTTTTCCTCGAGGGGCAGCGGTCGATTTTCGATGGCCGCCTGTCGCGCCAGATTTCGTATCCGAATCTGGATCCAGACCACCGGCAGCCAGAACAGACCCGTCACGACATAAAGCAGCAGCGACAGTACAATCCAGCCCTCGGACAGCGGCCACCCCAATGCCCGAGCAAGCAACACGCCGGTGATCGGCTGCACGACGACCGCGGTTGCCGTGAATATGGTGTCGGCGATGACAACCGTGCCCGCGACATGGGCGACCAGCTCGGCGCGACCGGTGCGCTGCGCCATCAGCATGAAGAAGGCGATCCCGGCGCCGGTGCCAAAGAGAACCGTGGCGCCAATGACATGCGTCCAGCGCAGTATGTCGGCCCAGAGGTTCATCTCTCGTCGAGGACCGCCAGCGCCACAAGCACCAGGCACAGCATGGGGATCGTCTTGACCAGCGGCCCCAGCGGCGCGAGCCATAGACCGGGAACGAGAAGCGTCGACGCCGCCAGATAAAACAGCGTGATGGCTATCATCGCCAGCAGCGCTGGCCGAGCAAAGGGCCGGACCAGAACCGCCGCGCCGGCCAGGATATCCGCAGCACTGCCGGCAAGAACCGACATGTCCGCCAATTTCGCCGACACGCCGCGTGAGACAAGAATGGAAGCGGCCTCGTCTTGCCGGATCAGGCCGATGATGCCCGAAGCAAGCCAGAACAGGGACAGGCAGCCGAAGATGACAGGTTTTGCCAGCCAGAGGCGCGCGAACCATCGCTCCTGGACATGGGCCGGCATGGCGGCCAGCGTTGCTTCCAGCGGCTGCAGCGGATGGCCGCAAATCTGGTTCCATGGCCCGGCATTGCCGGTCACGCCACGCGCCAGCGCGGCAAGGGCTGCGCTGCGCAAAGGCGATCGCCAGCCAAGGAGGCCGAGGCCATCGGCGGTCACGGCAGCAAGACGGCCGACAATGGCCGGCACCGGTACGACCTTCGCCTGCGGCAGGCCAAGCCATGCCCGAAAGGCCAGGAGAACATCGGCGAGCGGTCTGGCTTGCGCCTCGACGAGATCGACGGCAGTACGGGGCGGCAGCGATCCGGCGACAGCGCGCGAGACCGCTTCAGCAACGTCGGTGACCGCCACGGTCTGGATCGGCTGGCGCGACATGACGGCAGGGATAAAAGCGGGGAAGGCCGCAAGGGCGCGCAAAAGGGCTGTCCCGCCATAGGCGGCGGGCGCGATCACCAAACCCGGGCGCAGGATCGTCCATTCCAGCGCAGAGCTTGCGACAGCCCTGTCGCCTTGCGCCTTGCTGTTGAAGAAAGCGTCGCTGGAGGAGAGGTCGGCGCCGATCGCGGAAATCTGGACAATACGGTGCACGCCGGCCTGTTCGCATGCCGCGACCAGCGCCACCACCGAATGCCGGTGGATGGCGTCGAGGCGATCGCGCGGGCCGTCCTGCAAGGCGCCCGCCGCATTGACGATTGCATCCATGCCGGTGACCACCGGCAGCCAGTCGTCAGCGGCAAGCAGCCGTGACATGTCGGCGGCGATCCAGCGCACCGCCGGCCAGCGCCGCTCGGCATCCACGACATCGCGACCAAGGCCGGCTACATGATGACCGTCGCGAAGCAGACGGCCGACGACGGCTTCGCCGATCAGACCGTAGCCGCCAAGGACGAGCACCTTCATGCAGGGACTTTCAGGCTGCCTCCAGCGCCGCCTTGACCGCGGCGATCGCATCACTGGCTTTCGAGGCGTCCGGGCCACCGGCCTGCGCCATGTCGGGCCGTCCGCCGCCACCCTGACCGCCCAATGCTGCGGAGGCCACGCGCACCAGATCGACGGCGCTGAAACGGCCTACCAGATCATCGGTGACAGCGACCACGACGCTCGCCTTGTTGTCGTCGCCGGCGCCGACGAAGACGACGACGCCGGAACCGAGCGAGCTCTTGCCGGCATCGGCCAGCGGCTTCAGATCCTTCGGCGAAACACCCGAAACCGCCTTGCCGAGGAAGCCGACGCCGGCGACAGTCTCGTTCTCCGACGGCGCACCCGCCGCGGCACCGCCGCCCAGCGCCAGTTTCTTGCGCGCTTCGGTCAGTTCCTTCTCGAGCTTCTTGCGCTCGTCGAGCAGCGCCTCGACGCGCGCCGGCACGTCGGCCGGCGAGATCTTCAGCGTCGCGGCGACCGATTTCAAACGCCGGTCCTGCTCGTCGAGATGCTTGCGCGCGGCCTCGCCGGTCAAAGCCTCGATGCGGCGCACGCCGGCGGCGACCGCGCTGTCCGACACGACACGCACCAGACCGATATCGCCGGTCGCCCTGACATGCGTACCGCCGCAGAGTTCGACCGAATAGGGCCGGTTGGCCTTGGCGCCATGCAGGCCGGTGCCCATCGACACGACGCGCACTTCATCGCCGTACTTCTCGCCGAACAGCGCCATGGCGCCCTCGGCAATGGCATCGTCGACCGACATCAGGCGCGTGCTCACCGGGCCGTTCTGGACGACGATCTCGTTCGCCATGCGCTCGACCTCTTCGAGATCCTCGGGCGATATCGGCTTGTTGTGCGAGATGTCGAAGCGCAGGCGCTCGGGCGCGACCAGCGAACCCTTCTGCGCGACATGGGTGCCCAGAACCTCGCGCAGCGCCTCATGGATCAGATGCGTCGCCGAATGGTTGGCGCGCAGCCTGGAGCGTCTGTCATGGTCGACCTTGAGCTCGACGACAGCGCCGGTCTTGACCGTGCCGCTGGCCACCTTGCCGATATGGACGAACAGGCCATCGGCCTTCTTCTGCGTATCGGAAATCTCGATCGAGAAGCCTTCGCCTGACATGATTCCGGTATCGCCCATCTGGCCGCCGGACTCAGCATAGAACGGCGTCTGGTTGACGACCACGGCAACCGCCTCGCCCTTGCTTGCGCTGTCGACGGTCTTGCCGTCCCTGACCAGCGCCTGGATGAGGCCTTCCGCCTGCTCGGTCTCGTAACCGAGGAATTCGGTGGCCCCCGCCTTCTCGCGCACCGGGAACCAGATCGTCTCTGTGGCCGCGTCGCCGGAGCCTGCCCAGTGAGCGCGCGCCTCGGCCCTCTGCCGCTCCATGGCATTGGTGAAGCCGGCCAGATCGACCGAGATGCTGCGCTGGCGCAGCGCATCCTGCGTCAGATCGAGCGGGAAGCCGTAGGTGTCGTAGAGCTTGAAGGCCGTCTCGCCGTCCAGCATGTCGCCGGCGCCGAGCTTTTCCGTCGCCTCCGAAAGCAGGCCGAGGCCACGCACCAGCGTCTTGCGGAAACGCGTTTCCTCGAGCTTCAGGGTCTCTGTGATCAACTGCTCGCCGCGCACCAGTTCCGGATAGGCCTGGCCCATCTCGCGGACCAGGGCCGGCACCAGGCGCCACATCAAGGGATCGCGGGCACCGAGCAACTGTGCATGGCGCATGGCGCGGCGCATGATGCGGCGCAGCACATAGCCACGGCCTTCGTTCGACGGCAGCACACCGTCGGCGACCAGGAAGGACGACGAGCGCAGATGATCGGCAATGACGCGGAAGGACGCGACCGTCTCCTTGTCGGGACCGTGCCCGATGGCGGAGGACGCCGCGTCGATCAGATGACGGAACAGATCGGTTTCAAAGACGCTCTCCACCCCTTGCAGGATGGACGCCATGCGCTCCAGGCCCATGCCGGTGTCGATGGACGGGCGCGGCAGGTCTATGCGCTCCTCCTTCGTCACCTGTTCATACTGCATGAACACCAGGTTCCAGAATTCGAGGAAGCGGTCGCCATCCTCCTCCGGGCTGCCGGGAGGGCCGCCCCAGATGTGTTCGCCGCGGTCGATGAAGATCTCCGAGCACGGCCCGCACGGTCCGGTGTCGCCCATCGCCCAGAAATTGTCCGAGGTCGCGATGCGAATGATGCGGTCGTCGGAAAAACCGGCGATCTTCTTCCAGAAGCCCGCCGCCTCGTCGTCCGTGTGATAGACCGTGACCAGCAGCTTGTCCTTGTTCAGCCCGAATTCCTTGGTGATCAGGTTCCAGGCAAGCTCGATGGCGCGCTCCTTGAAATAGTCGCCAAAGGAGAAATTGCCGAGCATTTCGAAGAAGGTCAGATGGCGCGCGGTGTAGCCGACATTGTCGAGGTCGTTGTGCTTGCCGCCGGCGCGGACGCTCTTCTGCGCGGTCGAGGCGCGCGAATAAGGCCGCTTCTCCAGGCCGGTGAAGACGTTCTTGAACTGCACCATGCCGGCGTTGGTGAACATCAGCGTCGGATCGTTGCGCGGCACCAGCGGGCTCGACGCGACGATCTCGTGACCCTCCTTGCAGAAGTAGTCGAGAAAAGTCGACCGGATCTCGTTCACGCCACTCATGAATGCTGCCTTTTCGAGAAAACCGCCGGCAAACCGGCGGAAAATGGGCTCTGGGTCTCAAAGCGCGTCGCGCTGAAAACGGATTCAGTCGACGCGCTTCAAGTTTTTGCTTCCATGCATGTCGCTGTCCCAAAACCGCTGCGCACTTTTGGACGACATCCATAAGAAAATAGACTTGGCCTTTTAGCGGTCGCACCGCACCCTGTCCAGAAACACGGAATTGGTCCAAATCGCGCGCTTGCCGACCATCGACGCCGGCCGCAAAACGAAAAACCGCCGGCTCGAAAGCCGGCGGTTTGGAACGCAAAAAACACTGAACTCAATTACATAAGCTTGAGATAATAGAACAGGATTATGGCCGATCTTCGGCCGGCATCCTGTGCACGAAGTTGTTACATCGCGCCGGACTCCTCCTCGAAGCCGTCGTCGCCGCTCTCGGCGCCGCCATTCTCGAGGAATTTCTCGGCGATCAACCCGGCATTCTGCCTGAGCGCCAGTTCGATCTCGCGCGCCGTGTCGGGATTGTCGCGCAGGAACAGCTTGGCATTCTCGCGGCCCTGGCCGAGACGCTGCGAATTGTAGGAGAACCAGGCGCCCGACTTCTCGACCACGCCGGCCTTGACCCCGAGGTCGACCAGTTCGCCGGTCTTGGATACGCCCTCGCCATACATGATGTCGAACTCGACCACCTTGAAGGGCGGCGCCAGCTTGTTCTTGACCACCTTGACACGAGTCTGGTTGCCGACGACCTCGTCGCGGTCCTTGACCGAGCCAATGCGGCGGATGTCGAGGCGGACCGAGGCGTAGAATTTCAGCGCGTTGCCGCCCGTCGTGGTCTCGGGCGAACCGAACATGACGCCGATCTTCATGCGGATCTGGTTGATGAAGATGACCATGGTGTTGGAGCGCGAGATCGAGGCGGTCAGCTTGCGCAGCGCCTGGCTCATCAGGCGGGCCTGCAGGCCGGGCAGCGAATCGCCCATCTCGCCTTCGATTTCGGCGCGTGGCGTCAGCGCCGCGACCGAATCGACCACCAGCACGTCGATGGCACCGGAGCGCACCAGCGTGTCGCAGATTTCCAGCGCCTGCTCACCCGTGTCGGGCTGCGAGATCAGAAGGTTTTCCAGATCGACGCCAAGCTTGCGGGCATAGACCGGATCGAGCGCATGCTCGGCATCGACGAAGGCGCAGATGCCGCCCTTCTTCTGGGCTTCCGCAACAGTGTGCAGCGCCAGCGTCGTCTTGCCCGAGCTTTCCGGCCCGTAGATTTCGATGATGCGGCCGCGCGGCAGGCCACCGACGCCAAGCGCGATGTCGAGGCCAAGCGAGCCGGTCGGCACGGTTTCAATCTCGACGACCTGCTCGTTCGCGCCGAGCCGCATGATCGAGCCCTTGCCGAAAGCCCGCTCGATTTGCGACAGCGCCGCATCCAGAGCCTTTGATTTGTCCACCGCTTTGTCCTCTACCAGCCGCAAAGAATTCTGAGCCATGATACATCACCCCTTGGTCGTCAATGAAGGCCGGACAATCCGTAATCCCTGCCTATTTGTACCTTTTTTGTTCTCGTTTGGCAAGAGGGTTCAAGTATCTGAAAGGCAATCAATATCCGGATTTGTTCTTTTTTTGTCCCAAGAATCACATCAGGAGCGCACCTCGCATTGGGCCAGTCGGCTCGATTGTTTCGATCTGCCGAATCGCCGCCCCGCATGCGAAGCTTCGTCACTTAGCGTAGCGCTTGTGCGGCTGGAATAACAAAGGTCATATCGCCGGCATGTTGAAATCTCCAAGAATCCTGGCCGTGGGCGGCGCCCATATCGACCGCCGTGGGCAGGTGTCCGGCGCTTACGTGCCGGCCGCGTCCAATCCCGGCACGATGCGGGAAGATGTTGGCGGCGGCGTCTTCAATGCTTTGCGCAGTGCGGTCCGGCGCGGTGTTTCGGCCTCGCTGCTGTCGGTGCGCGGCGGCGATGCCGCTGCCGATACGGTTTCAAGGGCCATCGCCAAAGCCGGGATAGCCGACCTGTCGGCGGTGTTCCTCGATCGCACGACGCCAAGCTATACGGCGCTGATCGACAGTGAGGGCGAGCTGATCGTTGGCTTTGCCGACATGGCGCTCTATGAGCTGGCGTTTCCCAAGCAGGTCAGGCGCTCCAAGGTGCGCGAGGTCATCGCTGCCGCCGACGCCGTCTTCTGCGACGCCAACCTGCCGACGGCGGCACTGGAGAGGCTCGTGGCACTCGCCGCCGGCAAACCCGTTTTCGCCATTGCCATTTCGCCGG
Source organism: Mesorhizobium sp. P2_D1 (assembly GCF_056404455.1). Classification (NCBI taxonomy): domain Bacteria; kingdom Pseudomonadati; phylum Pseudomonadota; class Alphaproteobacteria; order Hyphomicrobiales; family Phyllobacteriaceae; genus Mesorhizobium; species Mesorhizobium sp. P2_D1. The sequence goes on along the minus strand of NZ_JBFUDZ010000010.1, from coordinate 28,556 downwards.
CCAAGATCGTGCGCCTGAGGCCGGTGCTCGGCAATCTGGCAGTGGTCTTCATGAACCAGCGCGAGGCGGTCGCACTGGCCGGCCTGGACAGTGCGGCCTCCGGGCAGGACATCGTCGACGGGCTGAAACGTGCCGGGCTCAAAAGCGGCGTGGTGACAGCAGGTGGCGCTCCCATGCTGGGCTTCGATGAAGCCGGCGCCTTCTCGATCCTGCCGCCGACACCAAGAAAGGTCACCGACGTCACCGGCGCCGGCGATGCGCTGGCGGGAGCGACGGTCGCTGCCTCGCTGCGCGGCATGCCCTTGCGCGCGGCCCTGCGCGAAGGCATTGCCGCGGCGACGCTGGCCATCGAAAGCGCCGACGCCGTTCCCGATTTCACCACTGCTGATTTCACAGAGGCGCTGGCTCTTGTGCCGGATGCGCAGGAAGTGGCATGAGACCGGCCAGTTCATAGTGCCGGAGTGTTTTCGCGTCCAGGTGGAGACGCATCGCGCCGGATTGGAGATCAGGATGACACCAGAAACCGCCCGTCCCTTCATCGATATCCATGCGCCGGTTGCACAGGCCTTGGCCGCCGGGCGGCCGGTGGTGGCGCTGGAAAGCACCATCATCACCCATGGCATGCCCTACCCCGACAACGGCGCCATGGCGGCGGATGTCGAAAAGATCATCAGCGACGGCGGCGCCGTGCCGGCCACGATCGCCGTGGTTGGCGGGCGCATCAAGATCGGGCTTTCGGACGGCGAGCGCGAGTCGCTTGCCATGACCGGCGACGCCATGAAGCTGTCGCGCGCCGACCTCGGCTTCGCGGTGGCGCAAGGGCGCACGGGCGGCACCACCGTCGCCGCAACGATGATCGCGGCGCATATGGTCGGCATCAAGGTGTTCGCCACCGGCGGCATCGGCGGCGTGCACAAGGGTGCGGAAAAGAGTTTCGACATTTCCGCCGACCTCGACGAGCTGGCGCGCACGCCGGTCATCGTCGTGTCGGCCGGCGCCAAGGCCATCCTCGACATCGAAAAGACGCTGGAAGTGCTGGAGACGCGCGGCGTGCCCGTTGTCGGCCATGGCTGCGAGACGATGCCGGCCTTCTGGTCGCGGCATTCGCCCTTCCGCGCGCCGCTGACCTTGCACCGACCGGAAGAGATCGCGCATTTCTACCAGACCCGGCAGGCGCTGGGGCTCGCCGGCGGCATGCTGATCGCCAATCCGGTGCCCGAAAACCACGAAATCCCCGCAGAAGAGATGGCCGGCTATATCGAGGCCGCGCAGAAGGCGGCCGAAGCGCTCAACGTGACCGGCAAGGCGGTGACGCCGTTCCTGCTGTCGAAAATCCTGGAACTCACGGGCGGCCGGAGCCTGAAGACCAACATCGCGCTGGTCGAAAACAACGCAAGGCTGGCGGCGAGGATCGCGAAGGCGCTTTAAAGCGACTGCCGAGTTCCTTCACACCCCCCTCTGTCCTGCCGGACATCTCCCCCGCAAGGGGGGAGATCGGATGTCACATCGGCTTTCGCCAATCATCAATGTTGAAAGCGAGAGCCAGCGGTTGAGCTGCCAATCTCCCTCCTTGCGGGGGAGATGTCCGGCAGGACAGAGGGGGGTGCTGTCCYGCCGGCGTTTCCAACCCTGCACAGCCGCAACGCACCAAAGTCACCCGTCACTTCCCCACCCGCCGTCCGGCCTCATAGGCGCGGCGTGCCCAGAGCGTCATCTCGTCGGGATCATCAAAAGCGCTGTCGGGAATGTTCCAGTAGGGCATCGAGACAAGCTTGCCGTGGCGGGAGCCGATATAGGTCCACTGCCGGCATCCGGCAGCCTCGAAGTCGGGCGCGCTTTGCTCGTCGGCCTTCAGCATCAGTTCGCCGCGCAGCACGACGGCGATGATGACACCGTCGAAATAGATGCCCTTGCCGCCGAACAGTTTGCGGATGCTGACCGGACCAAGGCCCTCGAACAGTTCGGCGATGCGTTCATTGTCCATGCCGCGATCATGTCACTGGCATTTGACATTGTCATCGCGCAACCAAGATCATGCTGACAGATTGAGAACATCCGTCGGAGTCGTTTTGTCATGCCGCTTCTGCTCAAAGGGTCCTGCCGCTGCAATGCCGTCCGTTTCGAGGTGGAGAGCCACACGCCGGCGCCGTTCATGCTGTGCTACTGCTCGATCTGCCGCAAGCAGCAAGGCGGCGGCGGCTTCGCCATCAATCTCGGGGCCGACAACAAGACCCTGAATATCAAGGGCAAGAGGAACCTCGGCGTCTACCGGGCCGAGATCGATGACGACGAGCATCCGCGGTGCGAAATATCGACCGGCGAGCGCAATTTCTGTCGCAAATGCGGGTCGGCACTGTGGCTCTACGACCCCACCTGGCCGGAGCTGGTGCATCCCTTCGCCTCGGCGATCGACACCGACCTGCCGGAGCCGCCGAGCCGAGTGCATCTGATGCTGAAGTACAAGGCCAACTGGGTCGAACCCGTGATCGGCAAGGGCGACAGGACGTTCGATGTCTATCCGGAGGAATCCATCGCCGACTGGCACAAGCGAACGGGCATGTGGGTGGATTAGCGTTCGTCACCCCGGCGAGGGGAAATCTCAGGCCGAGGCGCGTGCTTCCGCGAGAGCCTTCAGATCAGCCGGCTTCAGCTCAACGGATTCGCCGCAGCCGCAGGCCGAACTCTGGTTCGGGTTGTGGAAGGTGAAACCAGTGCGCAGCGTCGTCTGCTCGAAATCCATCTCGGTGCCGAACAGGAAAAGGGCAGCCTCGGGCGCCACATAGACATGGGCGCCATCACGCTCGATGTGGTCGTCCTTGGTGTTGGGTTCGGTCACCAAATCGACCGTGTATTCCATGCCGGCGCAGCCGCCCTTCTTGATGCCGAGGCGAATGCCACGCGCGTTGTCGCGGGTGGCGACGATCTCGCGCACCCGGTCGGCGGCCTTTTCGGTCATGGTGATGACGGCAAAGCGTCCCATCTGTTCTTTCTCCATTCCGTGCAGGTTCAAGGCCTGCCGAACGATTCCTCACCTAAAATGGTGAAGTTTTACCACTGGCGCAAGGGCGCCAACCTTTGTGAGGCTAGTACCAGCCCACCGCGACCTGCGCCTCTTCCGACATGCGGTCGGGCGTCCACGGCGGGTCGAAGGTCATGTTGACCTCGACGCCGGACACGCCTTCAACGGCGCCGACGGCATTTTCCACCCAACCGGGCATTTCGCCGGCGACCGGGCAGCCCGGCGCGGTCAGCGTCATGTCGATCTTGACCGAGCGGTCGTCCTCGATGTCGATCTTGTAGACGAGGCCAAGTTCGTAGATGTCGGCCGGGATTTCCGGGTCATAGACCGTCTTCAGCGCCGAGACGATGTCGTCGGTCAGCCGCGCCAATTCGTCGGCGGGAATGGTCGAAGCAGACACCACGCTGTTGGCGGCGGCTTCCGGCGTGGTTTCGGCAGCGATGCTCACATCATCCATGGTCGTCACCCAAAAAACTTGCGCGCTTTTTCAAGCGCCTCGGCCAAAGCATCGACTTCGGCCCTGGTATTATACATGCCGAACGATGCCCTGCATGTGGAGGTTACGCCAAAGCGTTTCAACAGCGGCTGGGCGCAATGCGTGCCGGCGCGCACGGCAACGCCTTGCCTGTCTATCACCATCGACACGTCATGGGCGTGAATGCCTTGCAGTTCGAAGGAGATGATGGCGCCCTTGCCGGGCGCGTCGCCGAAAATGCGCAGCGAGTTGATGGCGCGCAGCCGCTCATGCGCATAGGCCTTGAGGTCTTCCTCGTGCGCTGCGATGCGCTCGCGGCCGATTTTTTCCATGTAGTCGAGCGCAGCACCCAGCCCGATGGCCTGCACGATCGGTGGCGTGCCGGCCTCGAAGCGGTGCGGCGGTTCGTTGTAGGTGACGATGTCCTCCGTCACCTCCTCGATCATCTCGCCGCCGCCCATGAACGGCCGCATGCCAGAGAGAATGTCCTTCTTGCCGTAGAGCACGCCGATACCCGACGGACCGTAGAGCTTGTGGCCGGTGAAGACGAAGAAATCGCAGTCGAGATCCTGCACGTCGATAGGCATGTGCACGGCGCTCTGGCTGCCGTCGACGAGGACGGGAATTCCGCGCGCATGCGCAATGCGCACGATCTCCTTGATCGGCGTCACCGTGCCCAGTGCATTCGACATCTGGGTGATGGCGACCAGCTTGGTGCGATCGGTCAGCCGCTTCTCGAACTCCTCGATGTGGAAGACGCCGAGATCGTCGACCGGCACCCAGACCAGCTTGGCGCCCTGCCGCTCGCGGATGAAATGCCACGGCACGATGTTGGAGTGATGCTCCATGATCGACAGCACGATCTCGTCGCCCTCGCCGATGTTGGGCATGCCATAGCCATAGGCGACTGTGTTGATCGCCGAGGTCGTGTTCGAGGTGAAGACGATGTTGTCGGTGCTTGGCGCATTCAGGAAACGACGCACCGTTTCGCGCGCCTTTTCATAGGCGTCGGTCGCCGCATTGGAGAGGAAATGCAGGCCGCGATGGACGTTGGCGTATTCCTGGGAATAGGCGTGCTGGATGGCGTCGAGCACCGCCTGCGGCTTCTGCGCCGAGGCGCCATTGTCGAGATAGACCAGCGGTTTGCCGTAGACCTCGCGCGACAGAATCGGGAAGTCGCGGCGGATCGCCTCGACGTCGTAGGGGATGTTTTCGACTTTCTGGTCCATTTCGAAGTCCTTGCCGCTCTAGGCCGCGTTCCTTCCAGCACCCCTCATCCGTCTTGGCGCTTCGCGCCAATCCACCTTCTCCCACAAGGGGAGAAGGCAGGGAGCTTACCCGTGTGTCACAAACCAGTCGTCGAGCTTCGCTTCGAGCGCGTCGACGATCGTCTCGTCGTCCAGTTCCTCGATCACCTCGGCGACGAAGGCTTTGACCAGAAGGCCGCGAGCGGTCTTCTCGTCGACGCCGCGCGCCATCAGGTAGAACAGATGGTCGTGGTCGATTTCGGTGACCGTCGCACCATGGCCGCAGACGACGTCATCGGCGAAGATTTCAAGCTCCGGCTTGGTCGAGAACTCGCCATCGTCCGACAGCAACAGCGTGTTGCAGGCCATCTTGGCGTTGGTCTTCTGCGCATATTGATGAACGTTGATGCGGCCCTGGAAAACGCCCCGCGCCTTGCCCGTCACCACGTTGCGGATCACTTCCGTCGAGGCCGTATGCGGCACGGCGTGGTCGAGAACCATGGTCACGTCGGTGTGGGTGTCGCCGGCCAGAAGATTGATGCCGCGCAGCTTGAAATCGGCGCCTTCGCCGGTCGTCCTGACCATGACCTCCTGGCGCACCAGCCTGCCGCCGGCGTTCATGACGAACAGCGTCAGTTTCGCGTTCTTGCCGATATGGGCCTTGAACTGCGCCAGATGCGTTGCCGTCTCCGGCTGTTCCTGGACGATCAGCCACGTCACCTCGGCGCCTTCGCCGAGCACGAGCTGGCTGACCGAGCTCGTCAGTGCCGCGCCCTCGCCGGCCTGACGCTCGACGATAACGGCCTTGGCGCCAGCGCCAACGCGCGCCATGAGGCGCACATGGGTCTGGCCGCCGGCCTGCAGGTTCTGCAGTTCGATCGGCTTTTCCAGCTCGGCGCCATCGGCGATGTCGACAAAGTAGCCGTCGGCGACGAAGGCGGTGTTCAGCGCGCCGATGGCGTCATCGCTGCCATAGGGATCGAGCCCTGGTGCCGCGCTGCCGTCGGTGAGTTTTTCCGACAGGCGCTCCACGGTGACGCCTTCGACGACCGGCGTCTTGGCGTCGGACTTCCCGTTCAGGATCGCCAGCACGGCGGAGCCTTCCACAATCGGTGCAACAGCCTTGGTCATGGCGGCCGGATCGAAGTCCGGCACCGCGTTCAACAGCCGGCGCAGATCGGTGTAGTGCCAGGATTCGATGCGCCGTGTCGGCAGGCCGTGCTTGATCGCTTCGATGGCGTCGTCGCGCTTCAGCATCACCGCGCCGTCACCCGGCAGCAGCGACAACCGGTCGCCGAACGCGTCGATCAACGCTGTTTCGGCCGGTGTCCGCTGGGGCTGAGTGTGCATATTCATCAGTTTGACCTTGCCTTCTGGCATCTCACGCGGCTTCGCCGATCACACCGGCATAGCCATTGGCTTCCAGATCGAGCGCCAGCGACTTGTCGCCGGACTTGATGACCTGGCCCCTGTAGAGCACGTGCACCGAGTCAGGCACGATGTGTTCGAGCAGGCGCTGGTAGTGGGTGATGACCAGGAACGCACGGTCGGGCGCACGCAACGCGTTGACGCCATCGGAAACGATCTTCAGCGCATCGATATCGAGGCCGGAATCGGTCTCGTCGAGCACGCAGAGCTTCGGTTCCAGCAACTTCATCTGCAGGATCTCGGCGCGCTTCTTCTCGCCGCCGGAGAAGCCGACATTGAGCGGCCGCTTCAACATCGCCATGTCCATGCTGAGCGAGGCGGCGGCTTCCTTCACGCGCTTCAGGAATTCCGGGATCTTCAGCGGCTCTTCGCCACGGGCCTTGCGCTGCTCGTTCATCGCAACCTTCAGGAATTCCATGGTCGCTACGCCCGGTATCTCCATCGGATACTGGAAGGCGAGGAAGATTCCGGAAGTGGCGCGCTCGGCCGGATCCATTTCGAGGATCGACTGGCCATTGTAGAGGATGTCGCCTTCGGTCACCTCATAATCCTCGCGACCGGCGAGGATATAGGACAGCGTCGATTTGCCCGAGCCGTTCGGCCCCATGATCGCGGCGACTTCACCGGCTTTCACCGTCAGGTTCAAGCCGCGGATGATCTCGGTGCCGTCATCGACGATGCGGGCGTGCAGATTTCTGATCTCAAGCATTCTTTGTTTCCTGAATATATGTCCGGTCAGCCGACCGAGCCTTCGAGCGAGATGCCGATCAGCTTCTGCGCCTCGACAGCGAATTCCATCGGCAGTTGCTGGATGACGTCCTTGACGAAGCCGTTGACGATCAGCGCGATCGCTTCCTCTTCGGGAATGCCGCGCTGCATGACGTAGAATTTCTGGTCCTCGGAAATCTTCGACGTCGTCGCCTCATGCTCGAACTGCGCCGTCGAATTCTTGGCTTCCATGTAGGGCACGGTGTGTGCGCCGCACTGGTCGCCGATCAGCAGGGAATCGCAGTTGGTGAAGTTGCGGGCATTGGTCGCCTTGCGGTGCGCCGAGACCTGGCCGCGATAGGTGTTCTGCGAGAAGCCGGCGGCGATGCCCTTGGAGATGATGCGGCTCGACGTGTTCTTGCCGAGATGGATCATCTTGGTGCCGCTGTCGACCTGCTGGTAGCCGTTCGAGACGGCGATCGAATAGAACTCGCCGCTGGAATCGTCGCCGCGCAGGATGCAGCTCGGGTACTTCCAGGTGATGGCCGAACCGGTCTCGACCTGCGTCCACGAAATCTTCGAGCGGTCGCCGCGGCAGTCACCGCGCTTGGTGACGAAATTGTAGATGCCGCCCTTGCCCTCGGCGTCGCCGGGGTACCAGTTCTGCACCGTCGAATATTTGATCTCGGCATCGTCGAGCGCCACCAGTTCGACGACCGCGGCGTGAAGCTGGTTCTCGTCGCGTTGCGGCGCCGTGCAGCCTTCGAGATAGGAGACGTAAGCCCCCTCCTCGGCGATGATCAGCGTGCGCTCGAACTGGCCGGTGTTCTTCTCGTTCATGCGGAAATAGGTCGACAACTCCATCGGGCAGCGCACGCCCTTGGGCACGAAGACGAAGGAGCCGTCGGTGAACACGGCGGAGTTCAGCGTGGCGTAGTAGTTGTCGGAGGTCGGCACGACCGAGCCGAGATATTTCTTCACCAGTTCCGGATGCTCGCGGATGGCTTCCGAGATCGAGCAGAAGATGACGCCGGCCTGCGCCAGCTCCTTCTTGAAGGTGGTGACGACGGAGACGGAATCGAACACCGCATCGACAGCGACGCGGCCCGATTTGTAGACATTGTCGCTGACTTCCTCGAGTTCCGAGGCGTCGGTCTTCTGCACGCCGGCGAGAATTTCCTGCTCCCGCAGCGGGATACCCAGCTTCTCGTAGACCTTCAGCAGTTCGGGATCGACATCGCTGAGCGACGTCGGGCCGGGCGTGCTCTTGGGCGCCGCGTAGAAGTAGATGTCCTGGAAATCGATCTTCGGGTAGTGAACGCGCGCCCAGGTCGGCTCGTCCAGCGTCAGCCAGCGGCGATACGCTTCCAGGCGCCATTCCAGCATCCAGGACGGTTCGTCCTTCTTGGCCGAAATGAAACGGATGATGTCTTCGCTGAGGCCCTTGGGGGCCTTGTCCATCGCGATTTCAGTCTGGAATCCGTATTTGTATTGGTCGACGTCGATCTTTCGGACCCGATCGATCGTGTCCTGCACAGCAGGCATATGCGTTCTCCATCCACGCCGGGGTCAAGGCCCGACAGTTTTCAAACTATGGCACCGCCAAATGAACGCCGAAGAGGCATTCGCGGCAGCGTAAGTTCCATATAGTGCGTTTTGACCGGAAATTCACCCGTCCAGCATAAAACGCACGGCTCTACCAGACCGAAGGCCTGTCTATGTCCGGCCGCTGCTCATGCGGCCCTTTCCCTACTCGCCCGACGTGCGGCGATTGCCGCCAGCGCGGTGCGAAACAGTTCGATGTCCTCAGCGCCGGTCGAGGCACCGATCGACACGCGCAAGGCGCCAAGGCTGTCGCCGTATCCCATGGCTTTCAGCACATGGCTCGGCCCGACCTTGCCCGACGAACAGGCGGAGCCGGCCGACAGCGCCACGCCGGCCAGATCGAAGGCGATCTGCGCGGTTTCGGCTTTGATGCCCGCAATAGCGAAGAATGTCGTGTTGGCAAGCCTTGGTGCGCCGGTTCCAAAGATTTCCGCATCCGGCACCAGCATTTTCACGATGGCCTCGATCTCGTCGCGGCGCTGCCGCACCGTGTCCATCGACCGCAGCCCTTCGAGCGCCTCGCGTGCCGCGGCGCCAAAGCCGGCGATGGCGGCAAGGTTTTCGGTGCCGCCGCGATGGCCTTTTTCCTGGCCACCGCCATTGATCAGCGGCTTCGGCATCATCAGATCGGAGGCGGCGACGATGGCGCCGACGCCCTTGGGGCCGCCGATCTTGTGCGAAGACAAAATCAGATAATCGGCGTAACCCGATGATAGATCGATCGAAACGCGTCCCGCTGCCTGGACGGCATCGACGACGAGGACACCGCCCGCAGCCTTGACGACCGGGGCGATCCGATCGATCGGCTGGATGACGCCGGTCTCGTTGTTGGCGGCATGGATGGCGACCAGCGGCAGGCCCTCGGCCTTGTCATGACGGGCGAGTGCGGCTGCCAACGCGTCGAGATCGGCGATGCCGTCGGCATCGACGCCAATCCGCGTCACCTGCGCTGCCGGGAAGCGCCCGCCATTCAACAGGCAGGGATGATCGGCCTCGGACACGTAAAGACGGCTCATGCGCACGCTGCCGCGCCCCATCTGCCAGTCTGATGTCAGCAGCGTCGAGGCCGCTTCCGTCGCGCCGGAGGTGAACACGACATGCTCGGCCTTGGCGTTGACCAGTGCCGCGACATCTCGCCTTGCGGTCTCGATCAGGCGCCGTGCGGCGCGCCCTTCGGTGTGGACCGATGACGGGTTGGCGGCGACATCAAGTGCGGCGACCATAGCCTCGCGCGCCGCGGCAAGCAGCGGCGCACTGGCATTATAGTCGAGATAGGCGCGCATTCCGGCCATTTTCGTCCGTTTGGTTCCCGTCAGAAGCCATTCCGCTGTCGTATCGCGTTATTTCCTTGAAATTCCAAGGCGAGCCGTCCTATTTACGCGGCTTGCGGCGCGGGTGGCCCGGCTCGACGTCTGGCCACTCAGTTTTGAACAATTCTAAACTAGCTTCTAAGAAGACGCTCGCCCTGCGTCAAGGCCAGAGGAAGACACGTTCCGGGCGCCGCGCATTCGTATTACCCAAGTGGAGTATTTCATGCCTGAGGTCATTTTTACCGGTCCTGCCGGCCGCCTGGAGGGACGCTACCAGCCTTCCAAGGAAAAGAGCGCGCCGATTGCCATCGTCCTGCACCCGCACCCGCAATTCGGCGGCACGATGAACAACAAGATCGTCTACGACCTCTTCTACATGTTCCAGAAGCGGGATTTCACCACGCTTCGCTTCAATTTCCGCGGCATCGGCCGCAGCCAGGGCGAGTTCGACCATGGCACCGGCGAGTTGTCGGATGCGGCGGCGGCACTCGACTGGGTGCAGTCGCTGCATCCGGATTCCAAGAGCTGCTGGGTCGCCGGTTACTCGTTCGGCTCCTGGATCGGCATGCAGTTGCTGATGCGCCGGCCGGAGATCGAAGGCTTCATCTCGATCGCGCCGCAGCCCAACACCTATGATTTCTCGTTCCTGGCGCCCTGCCCGTCATCGGGGCTGATCATCCATGGCGATGCCGACAAGGTGGCGCCGCCGAAGGATGTGCAGGGCCTGGTCGACAAGTTGCACACGCAGAAGGGCATCACCATCACGCAGAAGACCTTGCCCGGCGCCAACCATTTCTTCTCCAACGATGCCGACCTGCTGCTCGAGGAATGTGCCGACTATCTCGACCGCCGGCTGGCCGGCGAGCTGTCGGATCCGCGGCCGAAGCGGCTGAGATAGGCAAGCGATGTACGAGCCTCCTCATTTCAGGGAAACGCGGCCGGAAATCCTGCACGGGCTGATCCGGGCGCATCCGCTCGGCCTGTTGATTTGCAACGGAGCCGAGGGGCCGGTCGCCAACGCCATCCCGTTCCTGCTCGACGCAGACGTGCCGCCGAACGGCAGGCTGCGCGCCCATCTGGCGAAGGCCAATCCGCAATGGCAGCTGTTGGCCGACAATCCGGCGTCACCGGTGCTGATCGTATTCCAGGGCACCGATGCCTATGTCACGCCGTCCTGGTACGAGACCAAGCGCGAGACCGGCAAGGTGGTGCCGACCTGGAACTATGCCATCGTGCAGGTGCGCGGCACCGTCAAGGTGATGGATGACCAGGCCTGGCTGGCGCAGCAGATTGCCGACCTGACCGCGTCCCAGGAAGGCACCCGCGCCACGCCCTGGGCGGTGACCGATGCGCCCGCGCCCTTCATCCAGTCGCAGATCAAGGGCATCATCGGGCTGGAAATCGAGATCGCAGAAATCCACGGCAAGTGGAAGGTCAGCCAGAACCGGCCGGTCGCCGATCGCGTCGGCGTTGCGCAAGGGCTCGAAAGCGAAGGGCAGCAGTCACCCGACATGGCCCGCCTGGTCAGGTCCTACGGCGGGCTGGACAGCAACTAAGCCTCAGCAAACCCGAGCCTTCAGCCAGCCTTCGCTGCAATCAGCCGGAACGTGTTCTTGCGGACCGGCAACCCCGACGGCATCTGGCGAAAGATGAAGCCGAGCCGGGCAAAGACAAGCCCGCACGCCAGCGCGAAGGCGCAGCCAAGGCCGAAGCCGGCGACAGTGTCGCTGGGATAGTGCGCGCCAACGAAGACGCGCGTCGAGGCAATGCAGGCGGTGATCGCCAAGGCGATGTACCAGCGCCGGGGAAACAACAGCAGAGCGACCCCGAACACGGCGCCCATGGTCGTGGCATGGCCGGACGGGAAACCGGCGAAGCGCGCATCGAAGGCAAAGGGATGAAAGGCCAGCACGCCAAAATCGTCGAAATAGAGCGGGCGAGCCCGACCGATTGCATATTTCAGCACATTGACGGCCAGGCCGGACAGGCCGGCGGCGCTCAGCACCAGAAAAGCCAGGCAGGTCCAGTTGTAGACCAGCATCAGCGAGCGCCTTGAAAGGCTTCGCCAGTCCGTCAGGTTCGCGGCGACCAGCAAAAGCGCCGATGGAATGAGATACCAGCCACCCAGGCCGAACTGCGTGAAAAAATCGGCCAGGTGGACGAACCCTGGCGACCACTGGCCATGAAGCATCCCTGCCGGAGTGTCGAGGCGAACAAACGCCGCCGCCGTCAGCAAGATCCAGACCAGGCCCCAGACCGGCCACACTATGTTCGGGTATCTGGCCGGACGAGCGGCAAAGCGCTTTCTTGCGATCTGCATCGTATCGCGAAAATTGTCGAGGGATCGGCGCCCCACCCCAAGGAGCATACCGGAAACGGAAGGGCGCGATTTCACCAGCATAGGAAATTCGAGCCTGTCATCGACGAGCCGTCATGGCGCCACACGATAGAGACCGAGCGACAGTTTGTCTCCCGACGAATAGTTTAGGCCGTCGATCAGGGCAACGCGGTTCACCGATTTGCCTTGTGCTGCCAGCAGGCCAGTCAGTTTCTGCTCGTCCTCGACCGATGCCAGCGCCAGCGCGCAGGCCGGATCGGCAGATAGATGCCTGGCGACGCCCTCGACATCGGTCAGCACCGTTTTCGTGCCGACCAGGAACACCAGGCTCGGTTCCTGAAATCGCGACGAAGCCAGAATGGTGGTGTCGCAGGGCTTGTTGGCGCGCACCGCCGCCTCGATGGCCGGGCTCAGCCAGATCGGCTTCAACGACGGCGCGATGATGCCGAACAGCAGCGCATAGGTGATGCCCGCGCAAACGGCGATGGCACCGATGCGGCCGAGCGGCACTTGCAGCTGCCGCGAAAAGCCTAAGTAGCCGGCGCCGAGCGCCGCCGCGGCAGCTGGAATGCTCCACCATGAGAACGTACCTGTGAGGTAGATCGGCGCGCCGACGCAGACCGCGGCCAGGCCGAGACTGACCACGGCGAGACCAAATGCCGTCGACCACCACAACCAGTCCTGCCAGCGCCGGAGCGGCGCGTTCGCATCCTGGGGCGACAGCGTCAAAAGCCAGCCGATCAGCAATGCCATGCCGGGATAGGCCGGCAGGACATAATGCGGCAGCTTGGTCGGGATCAGCTCGAACACCAGCCAGAACGGAATGTACCAGGCGAGGCAGAAGCGCAGCCGGGGGTCATCGCGCAGGCGATTGAGTGCCTGGAGCCCGGCGCCGACCGCGATCAGGCCGAAGGGCCACATGAACAGCGAATAGGTCAGCATGTAGAAGCCGGGTGGCAGGCCATGCGATTCCTCGCCGGAGGCGACCTTGCCGATCATGTCCTTGCCGACGGCCTGCTGCAGGAAGGCGCCGCCGCTCTTCCAGGTGATCAGCGCGAGCCAGGGCAGCACGATCAGCACGACGAGCGCCAGGCCGCGCCCCACCTTGAGCTTCGACAGCCAGCGCCCGTCACGCTCGAAGGCGAACAGCACGGCGATGGTGAGTGCCGACAGCAGCGGCGCAATCGGGCCCTTGATGAGGATCGCGGCACCCTGCGCAATCCAGAAGATCCACCAGAGATGGCCGCCGACAGGTTGGTTCCGGCGCGAGGCCAGATAGATCTGCGCCAGCGCGCCTTGGGCCGCCACGCAACAGGCCAGCAGCATGGCGTCGGTCTTGGCGTCGCGGCCTTCGAAAGCGGTGGCGAAGATCGCCGCCATGACCAAGCCGGCGGCGATGCCGGCATTGGCCCCGAACAGATTGGTGCCGGTCCAGGTGATCGCCAGGACAGCAATGGCAATGCCAAGCGCCGAAACCGTGCGATAAACCCAGATCGGAGCGGCAGCGCCCTCGCCGCTCAGCGCGACGGCCGCCGATTGCAGCCAGTAGATGCCGATCGGCTTCTGATAGCGCGAGGCGTCCTGAAAGCGGATGTCGACATAGTCGCCGCTCTCGGCCATCTGCTTGGTGGCCTGGACGAAGCGCGACTCGTCGCGATCGATCGGCGGCATCGACGCCAGCCCCGAAACCGTCATCACCAGGCTGAACAGGAAGAGAAGGATGTAATTCCTGTTCACCGCCATGTCCCGGCCTCTGTGACGAATTTTGATTGATATGCCACGCTGCTCAATAGATCGCTGTTCAATCGACCTTGCTCATCGCGGTCTTGCGCTCGTTGGCGATCAGCCAGAGATTGCGGATGTAGATGAACAGGCCCATGGACTGGCCGGCGATGAACACCGGATCCTGACGCTGGATGGCATAGATCAGAAGCAGGCCGCCGCCGAACAGCGAAAAGAACCAGAAAGCGACCGGCACCACGCTGCGCTTGGCTTTTTCCGAGGCCAGCCACTGCACGACGAAGCGCATGGTGAAGAAGAACTGCGCGACGAAGCCGAGCAGGATCCACGCATCGAACTGCTTGATGAAAACCTGGTGAAGCCAGGTCACCAATTCCTGAAGCACGTTAACCACGGCTGATTTCCTCTACTTTAGGCATTCTGCGGCGCCGGCGGCGCAGCCACCAGACACCGGCGAGATCGAGAACCCCCTGCAGGCCGCGATCGAAAATGCCGTAATTCGACTTGCCGTGCCGGCGCGAGCGATCGATGACATCGCAATGCACGACGCGATAGCCCTCCTGGATGACCAGGGCCGGAACGAAGCGATGGGTGCCGTCGAAGAACGGCAATTTGCGCAGGATATCGGTATGGACCGCCTTCAGGCCGCAGCCGGTGTCGCGCGTCTCGTCATGCAGGATGGCATTTCTCAGCCAGTTGGCGAAACGTGACGCCAGTTGCTTGACCTTGCTGTCGCGGCGCTTGAGGCGCTGCCCMTGTGCGGCGCCGAAATCGGGGCCGGCCGCTACAAGCGCATCGATCAGCACCGGAATGTATTGAGGATCGTTCTGGCCGTCGCCGTCGATCGTGGCGACGATGCTGCCACGCGCCGCCCAGGCGCCCGAGCGCACCGAAAGGCTCTGGCCGGCGGATTTCCGGTGCCGCAATTCCCGCACCGGAAACGGGCGAAGCGCTGCCTGCGCTGCGAGCACCGAAGCGGTGTCGTCGGTCGAGCCGTCGTTGACGATGATCAGCTCGAAGTCGCGCCCGGCCATGGTGGCCTCGATCTCGTCGATCAACAGCGGCAGATTTGCCGCCTCGTTCCTGCAAGGAATGACGATGGATATCAATGCGTCCGGCATGTCGCGTCGGGGCTCTGTCGTCGGATATGGCATTTTGTGGATGCCGTGCGGTGCCGCTCGAGGTCGTGGACTGCTAGAACCTTTGGCGCGGCGCCTCATTACGCCAGCCGAAACGATGAAGCAAGCATTGGGCCGATGGTCTCAGACTTCATCCGCGCGGACCACAAAACCGGATTCCACTTTTGCTGATCGCGGATCTCTGCCTGACGCGCGATCGAACGCAAAACCGGATTCCACTTTTGCTGATCGCGGATCTCTGCCTGACGCGCGATCGAACGCAAAACCGGATTCCACTTTTGCTGATCGCGCTTGGGTGCTAAACGCGCCCGTTCATGCACGCCACGCCCGGGCCAGATTGGCCGGACGCTTTCGGGAAACACAAAATGCCTGCCTTCAAATCCGATTTCCTGCGCACGATGAGTGAGCGCGGTTTCATCCACCAGACTTCGGATGATGCCGGCCTCGACAATGTCTTCGCCACGGAGACGGTGACGGCCTATATCGGCTTCGACGCGACCGCCAAAAGCCTGCATGCCGGTTCGCTGATCCAGATCATGATGCTGCACTGGCTGCAGCAGACCGGTCACCGGCCGATCGCCCTGATGGGTGGCGGCACCTCGATGATCGGCGACCCGTCCTTCAAGGACGAGGCACGCAAGCTGCTGACCCCGCAGGACATCGACGACAACCTCGTCGGCATCCGCCGTAACTTCATGCCGTACCTCAAATTCGGCAGCGGGCCGAACGACGCGGTCATGATCAACAACGCCGACTGGCTGATGGAGATCAACTACGTCAATTTCCTGCGCGACGTCGGCCGTCACTTTTCGGTCAACCGCATGCTCGCCTTCGATTCCGTCAAGCTGCGGCTCGATCGCGAGCAGTCGCTGTCGTTCCTCGAATTCAACTACATGATCCTGCAGGCCTATGATTTCGTCGAGCTCTACAAGCGCCTCGGCTGCCGCCTGCAGATGGGCGGCTCCGACCAGTGGGGCAACATCATCAACGGTATCGATCTCGGCCGCCGCATGGAGGACGCGCAGCTCTATGCGCTGACCACGCCGCTGCTCACCACCTCATCGGGCGCCAAGATGGGCAAGTCGGCGTCGGGCGCGGTCTGGCTCGATGCGGAGATGCTGAGCCCCTACGAGTTCTGGCAGTACTGGCGCAACACCGAGGATGCCGACGTCGGCCGCTTCCTGAAACTCTACACGACGTTGCCGCTGGACGAGGTCGCGCGGCTTGAGCAGCTCGGCGGATCCGAGATCAATGAGGCCAAGAAGGTTCTTGCCACCGAGATCACGGCCTTGCTGCATGGTCGTGCGGTCGCGGAACAAGCCAGCGAAACGGCACGCAAGACGTTCGAGGAAGGCGCGCTCGCCGAATCGCTGCCGAGCGTCGAGGTGGACAAGGCAGCGCTTGGAGCCGGTGTCGGTGTCCTGTCGCTGCTGGTGACAGCCGGACTGGCGGGGTCGAACGGCGAGGCGCGGCGGCATGTGCAGGGCGGCGCGGTGCGGTTGAACGACCAGYCCGTCAGCGACGAGCGCCGGCTGGTGACGCTTCAGGATTTGAGTCCGGAAAACATCGTAAAGCTTTCACTCGGCAGGAAAAAACACATTTTGGTGCGGCCGGTCTGAGATCGGTCACCGGTATTCTCACCGGTATTCGAAGATCGACCTGAAGATMCCGGGYGCGATCACCGACAGCGGGTTGATATCCAGCACCGGCTTGTTGGCATTGCCCTTGAGCCGATAGGTGACGCCAATCAGGCCGCGGTCGCGGCCATTGCCGAGAAGCGCGCCAACGATGGGCAATTCGCCGAAGATGCGGTTGAGGCCATAGACCGGCATGAACGTACCGGTCATGTCCATGTTGTTGTCCTGGTCGTAGAGGGTGCCCTGGAACGTCGTGCCGATTCGGGGGCCGCGCAGCACGCCATTGGCTAGTTTCAGATAGCCGCCGCCCTTGTCGATCTCGGCGTAGCCGCGTTCAAACTTGACCCGCGAGGTGTCCAGATTGCCCTTGACCGCCTGGTTGAGACTGCGGCTGTCGCCGGCCGGCGTGGTCGAGACGATGGAAGCCAGTTTCGGCTCATTGACCACGAAGAAGTTGCTGGTATCGACCTTGCCCCGCAGCGATCCGTCGCTCGGCCCCGCCAGCGCGAGCGTGATCGCTCCGCCTTCCATATGCTCGTAGATGTTGAGGAACCTGAGTACGGCGCCAGCGTCAGCGGACTGCATGTTGAGCGTGCGCTGGCCAGCACCTGTGGTGTTGCTGATGGTTATAGCGGCGCCCGAACTTGCCGTGGCGCTGACCTTCAGGCCGTTCACCCGCGAGCCGGCGGCGCTGTAGTCGAGCTTCAGGTTGGACAATTGCTCGTCGTGGAACCCGGTCAGTTGATCGACGTCGGCGCTGACGGAAATGGCATCGGAGCCGGTGGTCTTGGTTGCCGTGTCGACGTCCGAGGTGAACTGCTTGATCAGCGAGCGGGCATCCAGCGCGTTGCCTGATATGTCGACCGCATAGCCCTTGCCGGACCGCTTCACCGACACCGCGACATCGTCGCCCCGGTTCAAGGTCACCTTGCTGAACTTCGCGGACGACAGGGCGCCATTGACCAGCACGATGTCGCCTTCGATGGAGAAGGTTTTCCCGTCGAGATCGAAGTCGGACAGCGTCGTGGTGTCGCCGGACTTGGTCATGACGAATGTGACTTTGGCGGGAACCCCCGCCCCCTTGCTCCAGCCGGCCCAGGGAATGTCCAGCCTGGCGTTGGTCAGATCGGCCGAGACGTTCTGGTCGCCGCTGCCGCTCTTGTCGATCGCGACCTTCACCGTGCCGCCAAGCAGCGGCGTCAATCCGGGCATTGCGGCGGCACGGATCTTGTCGTCGAGCACCAGGGCCACCTTGCGGCTGGGCGGCGGCCCGTCGTCCCGGAGTGGCTCGATCAGGTCGAGTTCGGCCGGAATGCCGTTCAGCGATGCCTTGGCCGAGATCACCGCCTTTTCAGGGTCGACGGTGATCGAACCGTCGGCATCCGTCACGGTCTGCCCCTCGAACGGCTTGGCCAATGACATGCCGCTGTAATCGAGCGACACCAGCCAATCGAGCTTCGAGGAGTCGACGCCGGACTGCAACGGAATGTCAGCCCTGACATGGCCGGTGACGCTACCCGACAGATCTTCCGGCAAAAGGCCGACATGGCGCATGGCGTTGATCGGCTCGTAGGAGGCGAGTTCGGCAACGGCGGAGGCGTCACCCTCGACATCGATGTCGAGCGCGCCGATGACTGGCGGGTGGTTGGCGGCTTTGACCGTCAGCGTGCCATTGCTGGCCGCGACGGTGCGGCCGCTCGGCATGTAGACGGTGCCCGAGGACAGGGAGACGTCGACATCATTGCCATGGAAACCAACAACGCCGACGGCGTCGCGTATCGGCGGAATGCGGCCGGCCGTGTCAAAACGCGATCCCTCGATCTGGAAGCGGCCGAACACCTCGTCGGCGGACAGCGGCACGCCATTGCCGAGACGGTTCGGGACGACGTGGAACTGGAGGTTGGCGTCGACGACGCGGCCGCCAAACAGATTGGCCAGCACCCACAGCCGGGCGTTGCGCGCCGAAAACCACGGCCAAAGCTGCTTGACGTGAGAGACCTGCATGTTGTGGACGTTGAACGCCAGATTGATCCCCGGCGCCTTGCCGTCGACGAACTCCACGGCGGCGGTGCCAAGCACCTCGCCGGAGGAGGCGGAGCGAAGCGCGATCTGCTCGGCGACCAGCCTGTGGCTCACCGTGTTGTAGACACCGGCAATCCGGGCGAGGAAGGTGAGCGCTGGCTCGGGCGAGTCCGAAGGCGCCAGCGAGGAACCGTCGCTGGTCAGGTCATAGCGATAGGCCGGTTCCTCGCCGGCCGCTCCGGTTGCCGGCTTCGGCCCGATCGAGCCGGCGAAATCGAATGTCGACCGGCCGGTCTTCAGCAGCAATCTGTCCACCTGGACCTTGTTGCTGCCCGCTACCAGCGTGACGTTGACGTCGACGTCCGCCGGCAGCAGCCCGCGTGTGCCGAGATCGAGGATGGAACCCGTCGATGACAGAGCGGCCGTCAGCCGCGATGCATTCGTGCCGGACCCTTCCGATCCCGTCAGCTTCAGCGCCACCGCACCCAGCTTTCCGGCAGCGGCCGTGGTATCTGCAGCCCCCGTGACAACACTCGCGTCCGCCAGATTGATGCTCGCGTCCAGCGCCGTCACGCGGTGTGCCGCGATATCGCGGGTGGCGGAAGCGGCGATGGTAACCGCCCTGCCGTCGACATCGGCCTGCGACGAAAACTGCATGCCGCCCGGTCCCGACTGCACGACGGCGGCGTCGGTGACTTTGACCCGTTTGATCGTTGCGGTTTCGGGCAGTACGAATTCGACGTTGCGAAGATCGATCTGGCGCATCGAATCTTCGCGCACGGCGTCGAGCGCGCTGTGAACGTTGGCGAACACCGCAGCCGTCAGTTTCTCCGGATCGACGAGGCCACCCTGATTGCGCAGGCTTGCTGCCCAGTCGCCGCCGGACGGCATCGCCGCCACGACGATGTGGGCATCGGATATCCTGGCGCTGGTCAGCCGCACTTCCCCGCGCAGTAGCGGTATCAGGCGCACGCCGAAGCGCACGCGGCCCGCATCGGCCATCGGCTTGCCGTCGGCGGTCTTCAGGCTGACGTCGCTGACCTGCAACGCAATGAAGCTCGAACCATCAAGGGTGATGCGCGCCGGCCCCACCGAAACATCGACATCGACGCCGGCCAGTTTCTCGATGGCGGTTTCCGCTTCTGCGCGAAGCCGCTCGGAGCCAACGCCGGACGCGCCGACCAGATAGACAGCGACTGCCGCCAACAGGACAAGGCAGGCGAAACCGGCGAACACCCTTGCCAGGATGCGAAAGCCGCGTCCGATCCGCGCCTGACCCAGCGGCGGCACGCGGCACGCGGAGGGAAAGGCCCCCAGGTCGGTGATCTCATCCCGCCTGAACCGGATCTTCTCGTGCTGCGGTTGCTCCTGATCCACGCAATTTTCCGTTGTACGAACTCGATCGTGGACGAATCCCCGCTCGACACTATATGGCTGTGGCTTGGCGCGTAACCACAAACAAGGGCATCGGTATGGCTGACCTAGACGTAGGCGATATCGCGCCGCAATTCGACCTGCCGCGGGACGGCGGCGGATCGCTCAGCCTTGCCGCATCCTCCGGCAAGCCCATTGTGCTCTATTTCTATCCGCAGGACGACACAACAAGCTGCACGCAAGAGGCAATCAGCTTTTCGCAACTGAAGCCGGAATTCGAGAAGGCCGGCGCGGTGGTGATCGGCCTGTCGCCTGATAACGTCAAAAAGCACGACAAGTTCAAATCGAAATACAGCCTCACCATCGACCTCGCCGCCGACGAGGAGCGCAAGGTGATCGAGGCCTACCATCTGTGGGTGGAAAAATCGATGTATGGCCGCAAATACATGGGTGTCGAGCGGGCAACGTTCGTGATCGGCCGCGACGGGCGGATTGCCAGGATCTGGCGCAAGGTCCGGGTCAAGGGCCATGCCGAAGAGGTGCTCGCGGCTGTCCGCGCGCTTTGAGATCTTCGTCGGCACAGCCAACTGCCCGCAACCCCATGCCCGCCTGACGCGCAATCGTTACTGAAAAGTCCGCAGCGCAAAGCTTTGTTAACCTTAATAATGTGTAGTCAAGCTGTCGTGGTGTCGTAAACGAAAGCTTGGTCCCGTGAAGGCAACCGGTCAGTCAGCAGTCTTCGGCAGGCGCAAAGAACCTCACACGATCATCATCGCCCGGGGCAATGAGATCAGGCACTTCACGATCCGCCCCTGGCTCGCGGCCTTTGTCGGCTCGGCGCTGGCGGCCATCGCCATCGGCTACCTGCTGGCCACCTCCTATCTGGTGCTGCGCGACGACCTGATCGGCGCCACCACGGCGCGGCAGGCGCGCATGCAGCAGGCCTATGAAGATCGCATTTCGGCGCTTCGCGCCCAGGTCGACCGCATCACCAGCCGCCAATTGCTCGACCAGCAGCTGATGGAAACCAAGGTCAGCGAATTGCTTGAACGCCAGAGCCAGCTCAGCCAGCGTCATGGCCGCCTCGGCCCGCTGCTCGAACGCGCCGAGACCGAAGTCGGAGCGGCGCCTGCCGAGGATCCGGTGGCGGCCGGCAAGCCGGACAAACGCGCCGAGGTGACCGGCAGCATCAAGCCGCCGGCGCAGACCTACGCGGTCGCCAGCCTGGGCGCCGATCTCGGCGCCGGCGACACCCGGCCATTCTCGTTGTGGTCGACCCGCTCCGATCCGCTGCCCAACGATTCAGCCGCCGATCGTGCCGACCGACTGTTCGTGTCGATCAACCAGTCGCTGAAATCCATCGAGAGCGATCAACTGACCCGCATCAGCACGCTCGCCGACAACGCCTACAAGAGCGCTGACGCGATCACGCAGGCACTTGAAGCGGCGGGCCTGCCGGTTGACAGCGATTTCGGCAAGAACGAGAGCGACGTCGGCGGACCGCTCATCCCGCTCGACAGTTCGATGATGTTCGACAGCAAGGTCAAGGAACTGGACGAGGCGCTGGACACGCTCGACCATCTCAAGAAGGAAGCCCGCCAGCTGCCGCTGACCAACCCGGCTCCGGGTCATTCCGTCACCAGCCCGTTCGGCGTGCGCACCGACCCGATCCTCGGCACCGCGGCGCTGCATTCCGGAATGGATTTCAGGGCGCCGATCGGCATGGCCGCAAAGGTCACCGCGCCCGGCGTCGTCACCAAGGCAGGCTGGAACGGTGGCTATGGCCGCATGGTCGAGGTCGACCACGGCAATGGTTTTGCGACGCGCTATGGGCATCTCAGCGAAATCGACGTGACCGTGGGCGAGAAACTCGATGCCGGCGCGGTCATCGGCAAGACCGGCAGCAGCGGCCGCTCGACCGGCCCGCATCTGCACTACGAAGTCCGCCACAATGGCGAAGCCATCGATCCGCTGCGCTTCCTCACGATCGGCAAGAAGGTCGCCCAGTATCTCTGAGCCGCGCAGGCCCTGAGCTGATTGGCCCAATACCTCCGAACTCCTATCTGCCCCGCTTCGCAAGCAACCCGGCGAGCGAGGCAACGCCATCCATGCCGCCTGACTGCCGGACGATGGTTTCGCGCTCCTGAAATCATCCACTGGTCAAGCCCTCGTTCCGAAGGACCGAATGCACGAATTATTTTTGAATTCCATTTGACTGAATAAATAAGCGGTGCGAAGCTGAGCCTTCCTAAGGGGCGCACGTCATGGCACTGCGGGGGACCAATCAGGAATTCGGGCGGCCGTACAACCGGCGCATCGTGCTTGAGTCCATCCGCCTGCAGGGACCAATCGCCCGCGGCGAGATCGCCAGGCGCGTCGGGCTCACCGTCCAGACCGTGTCGACCATCGTTCGCGAACTCGAAGAGCAGGGCTACATCCTTTCGCTGCGCGAAGAGCCGAAGGGTCGCGGCCTGCCCCCGGCGACCCTGCGCATCAATCCCGAGGGCGGCTATGCCGTCGGTATCCACATCACCCCGTTCGGCATCAGTGCCGCCTTGATCAATCTGAGCGGCGACGTGATCGAGAGCACATACCGCGAAGCACCGAACGCGACGCCCGACCACGCCTTCGACCTGATCGGAGCAATGGTGGTTGAATTGACAAGATTGCGGGCTGGAGGGCGGGTCCTCGGGGTCGGCCTCGCCCTGCCCGGCCCGTTCGGCGTCGAGTCCATGAGCTTTGTCGGCCCGACCACCATGACCGGCTGGAAGGATGTGGCGCTGCGCGAGCGGCTGGCGGCTTCGACCGGACTGCCGGCCTTCTTTGAAACTGACATGGCGGCGGCCGCCATGGGCGAGCGCCTCTACGGCCTCGGCGCGCAGTTTTCCGAATACTATTACCTTTATTTCGGCGTTGGTTTGGGCGGCGTCATGGTTCATGACGGCAGCGTGTTGCGCGGCGCCTGGGGAAATGCCGGCGAGGTCGGACACATTCCCGTCGTTCCAGGTGGCGAGGCTTGCCCCTGCGGCAATAGCGGCTGTCTCGAAAGGTACCTGTCGCTCGAGGCGCTCCGGCGCTGGAATGGCAGCGAGGCCGATTGGGTGGCGGAAGTCGCCCCGATCTTTCGCAATGCCGTCGCCATCATCGAGAACCTGTTCGACCCCGAGACCATCATCCTCGGCGGGCTGGCATCCACCGACCTGCTCGAACGGCTGGCTGGTTCAACCGAAGGCCTGCACAACTCCGTCTCGGCGCGGAAGGACCGCACGACGCCGCGCGTCATGGTCGCGCGGGGCGGGCAGCATTCGGTGTTGCGCGGCGCAGCCGCCCTTGCGGTTTCCGGGGTGCTGTCGCCGCGCTTCGGCCAGATCTTCACGGCTGAACGCGAACGCGGGCGCGATCTTCTGAAAACCGGAGGAATTGCGGCATGAGCGAACCTCTGCTGGTGCTCGACAACGTCACCAAGAACTATGGCGCGATCGAAGCGCTGAAGGGGATCAGCTTCTCGATCGGCAAGGGCGAGGTCGTGGCGCTGCTGGGCGACAATGGCGCCGGCAAATCGACACTGGTCAAGATCATCGCCGGCGGGCTGGAGCCGACCTCGGGGCGCATGCTGTTCGAGGGCAAGGAGTTCCTTGCCAGGTCGCCGGCAGAGGCCAAGGCGGCGGGCATCGAAACCGTCTATCAGGACCTGTCGCTGTGCACCAATGTCGACGTGGTCGCCAATTTTTTCATGGGCCGCGAGATCACCAGGAAGGTTCTTGGCATCCCCGTGCTCGATGAGCGCGCGATGGAGGCCGTCGTCGAAAAGGCACTGGCTAGCGCGGGCACGCGCATTCCTTCGCTGCGCACCAATGTCGAGCATCTCTCCGGCGGCCAGCGGCAGGCCATCGAGCTCAACCGGTTCGTGCATTGGGGCGGCAAGCTGGTGCTGCTCGATGAACCGTTCGCCGCCCTCGGCGTCGAGCAGACGCGGCGCGGTCTCGACATGATCCGCCAGGTGGCGAGCCAGGGCATCGGCGTCGTCATCATCACCCATATCATGCAGCAGGCCTTCCAGGTCGCCGACCGGATCGTGGTGATCCGCCAGGGCGTCGTGGCGGGCGATGTCGCACGCAACAAAACAAGTCCCGATGCGGTGATCAACATGATCACCGGGGAGACGCTTGCCGGTGCCGGACCGGCGGGCTGAGGGACAAAGAGGGGTCCGGCTCAACAGGAGCGAACGACATGAAGCGAATACTTCTTGCTGTCTTCGGTATCCTGGCACTGGCCTTTGCCACGCTTATGCCGGCATTCGCCCAGTCCAAAGGTACTGTCTACTACATGGTGCCGACACTGCTCGACGAGTTCCAGACCGGCTCGGTGAGCGCCCTGGAGCTGTTCCTGAAGCAGGTCGGCTATGAGATGAAGGCGCTGAACGCCGACAACAAGACCGACGCCCAGCAGTCGCAGATGAACGACGTCATTGCGCTGAAGCCGGCGGCGATCATCCTCGCCGCCGTCGATTTCAATGCGCTGAAACCGTCGATCGAAGCCGCACGCGCCGCCGGCATTCCGGTGGTCGAGTTCGACCGCCAGATCACGTCGACGCCCTCCGACTTCACCTCGGTCGCAGGAACGGTCGAGATCGGCTACGTCGCCGCGGACCAGGCCGAGAAGCTGCTCAAAGCCAAGAACGGCGCGGTGAAGGGCAAGGTCCTGCAGGTGCTTGGCGACCCTGGCGATCCCTATACGCTCGACATCCAGAAGGGCTTTGAGGAGAAGCTGAAGGCGTTTCCCGACGTCAAGATCATCTCGCTTCCAGCCATGCAATGGGAAGCCAGCAATGCCGGCACCATCGTCGCCGACCAGATGCTTGCCAACCCCGACATCGACCTGATCTTCAGCCATGCCGCTCACCTGTCGGTCGCTGCCGTCGCCTCGCTCGAGGCCGCCGGCAAGAAGCCGGGCGACGTCATGCTGATGAGCTCGAACGGCGCTCCGGTCGGCCTCGACCTGATCCGCAAGGGCTGGCTCAATGTCGAAGTCGAGCAGCCGCTCTACGCACAGGCGGCGGCTGTTGCCATGTTCATGGACAAGATCGTCAAGAAGGAAGAGATCAAGCCCGGCGAATACGACGTGCTCGGCTTGAAATCGACCGTGACCAAGGAAGCCTGGGGCCCGAACATCAAGATCCCCGGCGCCGCCATCACCAAGGAAAATGTCGACAACCCTGCCTTCTGGGGCAATCAGAAGCCGTCGACGGAGGCCATCAAGTCCGTCGAATAGGCCCGTCGCATGAAACGCCCCGGGCCATCTCGGCCCGGGGCCAATCCTCTGCAATTCCAATCGCGCATGATCCCTTGCGGAAATCGAATTGATTTCAGGGGGATGCGCCAGCCGGATCAGCCCATGAACCCCCGCACGCGCCACGCCCTGGAGTTCGTCCTCGACAACCTCGTCTGGTTCATGCTGCTGTTCGTGCTGGTGGTGTTCTCCATCTTCATCCCGAACTATTTCCAGCTCGGCATCTTCGCCAACATCATCGAGGCGTCGAGCGTTCTCGGCGTCATGTCGATCGGCCTGGCGCTGGTCATCATCGCCGGCCACATGGACCTGTCGGTCGAATCCGTCGCAGCGCTCAGCGCCATGGCGGTCGGAATCCTGTTCTGCTCGTCGGGCATAGGCCTTGGCGTGCAACTGCATCCGGAATGGCTGATGGTTCCGGTCTCGCTGCTGCTGGCGGTTGCCGTCGGCGGCCTCATCGGCGCCTGCAACGGCTATCTGGTGGTGCGGGTGAAGATGAGCGCCTTCATCATCACGCTGGCGTCCTACATCTGGGTGCGCGGCCTGGTGCTGGTGATTTCGGGCGGCCGTTCGGCGCAGGATCTTGCGCCAGCCATCCGCTGGTTCGGCATCCAGCGCCTCGTCGGCCTGCCGCTCACCGCCTGGATCGCGATTGCCTGTTTCGTCATTTTCTCGCTGATCATGGCGAAGACACCGTTCGGCCGGCATCTGGTGATGATCGGCGGTAACGAGACGGCGACCTTCCGCGCCGGCATCCGGGTGAACCGCAACCTGATCATCGCCTTCGTGCTGGCCGGCGCCATTGCCGGCCTTGCCGGCTGGCTGCTGGCGATCCGCACCTCGGGCGCCACCGCCAATCTCGGTGTCGGCCTTTTGTTCAACGCCTTCGCCGCCGTCGTCATCGGCGGCGTCAGCCTGAAAGGCGGTGTCGGCACCCTGCCCGGCGTCTATGCCGGCGTGCTGCTGCTCTCAGCCATCAACACGGCGATCAACCTGATGGGCCTGCCAGCCAACTTCACCCAGGTGATCCATGGCCTGCTGGTGCTGGCCGCCGTGCTGCTCGACGCTTTCAAGCAAACCATTCGTCAAAAACTGGCATGACAGGACGGCTCGCATGACCGCACGACTAGAAGGCAAGGTGGCGCTGATCGTCGGCAGCGCCCGTGGCATCGGCAAGGGCATCGCGCTGCGTTTTGCCGAAGAAGGCGCAAAGCTGGTGCTCGCCGATACCGAGCTCGAAGCCGGGCAAGCGACGGCGGCCGAACTGGGCGTCCCCTTCGTCCGCACCGACATTTCGTTGATGACCGAGGCCGAGGCCGCGGTGGCGTTGGCGCTCGAACACCATGGCCGCCTCGACATCGTCGTGCAGAATGCCGGCATCTATCCCTGGCAGCTGATCGAGAACACCAGCGCGGACGACTGGGACCGCGTCATGGCGGTCAATCTGCGCGGCACCTTCAATGCCACCCGCGCCTCCCTGGTGCCGATGAAGGCGCAGCACTACGGGCGCATGCTCTACACCTCCTCCATTACCGGCCCGCATGTGACCAGCCCCGGCCACGGCCACTATTCAGCCAGCAAGGCCGGCATCAACGGCTTCATCCGTGCCGCGGCACTCGAATTCTCCGGCTACGGCATCACCGTCAACGGCGTCGAGCCCGGCAACATCCTCACCGAGGCGATCGAGCTGCATCGCGGCGCGGCCTATATCAAGAACATGGAAGACTCGATCCCGCTCGGCCGGCTTGGCAGCCCGCGCGACGTCGCCAATGCCTTCCTGTTCCTCGCCTCCGACGATGCCAGCTACATCACCGGGACGACCATTGTTGTCGATGGCGGACAATTGCTGCCCGAGGGCAACGACTTCCGGCTCCTGCCGCCCTGATCGCTGCGCCCCGCGGCGCTCCGAAGCCGTAATGCTTTCCTGGGAAAACTTGGCCGCTGTCCAACAATACTGTTGAACTCGAATTCCGAGGCACTTCGCTGGTGCCGAACAGGATGACCCTACGTCTTTATATCAGATGACTCTAATGCAACCGTAGGATACAGTTTCCGTTGGGGAAATGCCAAACAACGGGAGGACCAAATGGCTGTCATCAACGGAACCGTCGGCAACGATATCAATCCCGGCGTTCAGGACCTGGTCGGCAACGACACCATCAACGCATTGGCCGGTGACGACTTAATTTTCATGGCGATTGGCGGCAATGACCAGGTGAATGGAGGGGACGGGGAGGATGACATTGTCTACGAGGCTTACACAAATGGCCTAACCATCAACATGCAGACTGGTGTCGTCACCGACGGCTTGGGCAACACCGACACGCTCAACAGTGTCGAGGCGGTGAACGCCAGCTACTTCGCAGACAACATCACGATGCGAAATGACGGTTTTTGGGCGTATGCCCGGGCGGGCAACGACATCATCCATCTGGGATCAAACGGCGGTATGATACTGCCGGGAAGCGGCACCGACACCATCATTGGCGGCGCCGGCAACGATCTGGTCTCCTACAGGGACGACGGTTTTGACTATGGAAATGACGTCGATGGCGGCGGCATCATCACCCATGGTGCCACGATCAATTTGACGACCGGCGTTGTAATTGACGGCTGGGGCTTCACGGATACCCTGACTAGCATCGAGTATGCTGAAGGCACCCAGTTCGCCGACATCATCACCGGCACAAGCGGTAGCAACTATCTTGCCGGCGACGAGGGCAATGACACGCTGGACGGCAAGGCTGGTGCCGACACCATGCAAGGCGGGGCCGGCGACGACACCTACTTCGTCGACAATGCCGGCGATATCGTCGATGAGAGCACGGCCGGCGCCAACGGCACCGATATCGTCAATGGCTATATCTCGATCAACCTCAGCGATGGCAACCACTTCAAGGGCAATATCGAGAACGTCGCACTACGCAGTGCGGCTTCGATCAACGCCACAGGCAACAGCCTGGCCAATGCGCTGACCGGCAATTCGGGTGTCAACATCCTGATTGGCCTTGGCGGCAACGACACGCTGGACGGCAAGGAAGGTGCCGACACGATGCAGGGTGGCATCGGCAACGACACCTACTATGTCGACAATGCCGGCGATCTCGTCGACGAGAGCACCGCCGGCGCCGACGGCACCGATGTCGTCAATGGCTATGTCTCGATCAACCTTGGCGATGGCAACCACTTCAAGGGCAATATCGAGAACGTCGCGCTGCGCAGTGG